>WQYS01000379.1 GCA_009781125.1 Acidobacteriaceae bacterium
ACATCGGCAGACGCTCAATCTGTTCCATGCGGCGCAGGAGTTTACGGCTAGGTACGGGAGCGGTTGCGACGGCGACCGGCTTAGAAACCTGAAGGAGTTCCTGTACGGGCACATCGAGAGCCTTAGCAAAGCGAACCGCCGTCTCTGCATAGAGCCGAGTCTTGCCGTTTTCATAGTCGGAGATGACGACCTGAATTGCGCCGACGCGCCGGGCCAGTTCCTCTTGGCTGAGTCCCCGTTGCTTGCGAATCTTAGCCAGCCGTTGCCCTAGAGCGATGTACCAAGCCTTAGTCGAGTTGTCGTGTTCAGCGGCTCTAATCCGTCCCATAGCAGAGACGAGTGTAAAGGGCGGTAGAAAATCCCTGTTGACTTCCATAGTTATTAACTATATTTTTATGCCTAGAAGATCAAGAGAAAAAAGTGCTTGACATGATTTTCGGCTGAATACCGGAAAAGGAGGGGTTTTCAGTGGCAGTGTCACGTATCCCGGAGGAGTTGAAGGAGCGGCTGAAAAAGGAGGTATCTGCCGAGATACAAAAGTTGCTCCGCAGCAACCCTTCAGGGGTTGAGTGTGATACTTCTACATGCGATACTTCTACATGCGCAAAGCGCATTTCTGTATTTCGGCACAAAAGCGCCGGGAAAACCACGACACAAGCGCACAGAAAAACGCCCGGACGCGGCACAGATACGCTGCCGGGAACGCACAAAAGCGTGGCAAGTTCACGGCGAACCGGACGACAGAACACGCCGGAAAACTACACAGACTGACAGCACGGCAGCGCGGATCGGAGACAGAACCTCGCGCAAAGTTCACACAGAAAACCTCTCAGCCGGAACACGGAACTGACGACGGGGAACGAACAAGAGCGCGGCAAGCTGGCGGCGAACTGGACGGCAGAACGCGCCCGGACTGACGGCGCGGCGGCGGCAGATTACACCACGACTCCGGGCGGCTCAGACGCGCCGGTTTACCCAGGTAAACTCCGGTTTACTTGCAGGAACCACTCTGTGGGTGGCGTGTGGTAGCGCCAACAGCCGATGCCGAAGGCATCGTCGTTCTGACCAGATGTAGTGGATGTAAGAGCCATACGGTGAAGGCCCAGCGAACCACACCGTCTCCGAGTCTTGCGAGTATGACCGTAAGGTCATATCCGAAGCGTAGACAGGAGAAACTGCGGGCCAGGTTATGCAACCGCGAAATACCCCGAACTTCAGGACGCCGACGCCTTGACACAACGCGGAAGGCAACATCCGGGGGAAGCGCTAACGCGAGCTTCGCTGGAGTCCTGCGCGGTCGTTTAGACCCTGGCACGTAGAGACGCATCTGGTACGGAAGTTGGGAGATCCCATGTTCGCCCGCAAGCTATCAGCGCTCGCGGGACGCACAGGGAAGTTCATGAACTGGAGCCTGTGATGAACGAACATGGGAAGTCGGACAGACCCGTAGTACCGAAGAAGTCCTCGAACAAAGTCAGAACACCGATGGCGGAGAGGATGGAGGGAAGGGGTCTGGCCAAGGGAAACCCGAACCAGCAAAACGCACTCCGGACTCTGAGCCGGGTCAGTGCGCCCAGTGCGTTGGCGCGGGTACGTCAGACAGCAAGACAGAACAAGGATGCAAAATTCACCGCTCTGATGCACCACATCTACAGCGTCGAAACTCTGCGCTTTGCCTACGCTCAGATCAAGCGGCAGGCCGCGCCCGGTGTCGATGGCGAGACGTGGCAGAACTACGGCGAGGCTCTTGAGACGAATCTCCAGAGCCTCTCCCATAGACTGAGACACGGAGCGTACCACGCGAAGCCCGTTCGCAGAGTGTACATACCGAAGCCCGACGGACGGCAACGTCCGCTCGGCGTCACCGCGCTGGAGGACAAACTTGTCCAGCGAGCGACAGTGGAGGTATTGAACGCCATCTACGAGACGGACTTCCTCGGCTTCTCTTACGGCTTCCGCCCCGGACGCAGCCAGCATAAAGCGCTGGACGCGCTCTTCAGCGGCATCCGTGACCGAAGAGTGAACTGGGTGCTGGACCTGGACGTGCGCAGCTTTTTCGATAAGCTGTCGCACGATTGGCTGGTCCGGTTTCTCCAGCATCGAATTGCGGACCGGCGCGTCCTGCGCCTCATCCAGAAGTGGCTGAGCGCGGGCGTGCTGGAAGATGGGAAACGAACCGTCATGGAAGAGGGTTCGCCGCAGGGCGGAAGCGCTTCGCCGCTGCTGGCGAACATCTATCTCCATTACGTCTTCGATCTCTGGGTTCAGGCATGGCGTCAGAAGTGTGCCCACGGCGATGTGATCGTCGTGAGGTACGCCGACGATATCGTGGTTGGATTCGAGTTCAAGGACGAGGCTGAACGGTTCCACGAAGAACTAAAAGCACGTATGCAGAAGTTCTCTCTGGAACTGCACCCGGACAAGACGCGCCTGATTGAGTTTGGCCGCTCTGCTGCGGCCAACCGCAAACGGCGCGGTCTGGGCAGACCCGAAACCTTTGACTTCCTCGGCTTCACGCACATCTGCGGCAAGTCGAACAAGGGAGGGTTTCGGATTATTCGGCAGACGATTCGTAAACGGCTGCAAGCCAAGCTGCTCGAAGTCAAACGCGAGTTGCGAAGGCGTATGCACGACCCCATTCCAGAGGTCGGCGCGTGGCTGAAGTCCGTTGTGGGCGGACATATGCGGTACTACGGTGTCCCCAAGAACCGCTATGCTCTGGCTCACTTTCGATTCACGGTCGGCAAGTACTGGCATCACGCCTTATGTCGGCGGAGCCAGAAGGGCCGCGTCCGCTGGGATCGAATGAAACGGCTCATCCGCCGCTGGCTGCCTCCGGCGCATATCTGCCATTCTTATCCGCCTCGCCGTCTGCGCGTCACCACCTGAGGCAAGAGCCGGATGCGGGAAATCCGCCCGTCCGGATCTGTGCGGGGGGTACGGAGCAATCCGTATCCGGTGAACGTCCGCACGTCGCGCCGTGAGAAGCGGTAGTCCGTGCGCTCGATCTTCTCCTGCTCACACGCTGCCGATACCATCCGGTCTACGGCCAGAAGTAAACGCCGCGTCTGTGGCGGCAGGTCATCCAACGAACGGCCCAGAACCTCCGCCGTCAGACGGTTGGCGATGGCTATATCCTTCAGCGTGGCCTCGATGTACTCGTAAGTCCGGCCCTCGTCGCTGACGCTCTTATGTGACGACGTGAGAGTCGCGATAGGCTTTGAGCCGGATGGCGCAGTTGGCGGCTTCGACGAATCCCCACTTGAGATAGTGATTGACGTTGCGGCAGGTCCCACCGTGCCGGACGCGCCCACCGG
>WQYS01000380.1 GCA_009781125.1 Acidobacteriaceae bacterium
ATGTTCGATCCTCAGTGAATCACCGCCACATGGGAATGTGGCGGTGTACCTGAATCACTTCACTGCCGTACTGTCTTGGATCGAAACGTCAGGCGCGAGTAGGGCGTACATGGGGGGTACTGCAATACTAACCACTTCGGGTAGGCCCCTGCGAATTAAGTTACTCCACCCGTTCCGCTTTGTCTATCGGCTTCTCAGATTTGCTTCTTGGATTCTCAGATATGAGCCGAACAAACCTGAAACGAGATGGCTACAAACTCGTACAGCGTTCGAGCTTGTAACAGCCCTGTGCCAAGTCTGTAGCAATTCCGTTCGAGCCTTGATCGAGCTTCCCGCGTGCTTCACGCAAAGGAAACGCCGCCGGAATTGCTCTCGGTTTTGGTCTTTGGTTTTAAGAGATAAATACATCGCCGTCGTCATCGCCGTGCGGTGCGAACTGTGCGAAACGGCATTATCGTTTTGCATAGTTTGCACCGCTGTTTCGGTCGCCACTCCCCTTACGCGGTGGCCTCACTGCCTCGCGGCTCTTCCCGATTGGTCGGTTCAAACGGACGGCGAGCCGGGGCTGCGTCAATCAGCGGAACCAGATTCTCAGCCCGAAGATGCGTGTACCGTTTCAGCATCTGCATCGACCTGTGGCCGCTGATGGCTGAGACTTCCTGATCGGTAAACCGGGCCTCTACGAACCGGCTCACCGCCTCGTGCCGCAAGTCGTGAAAGTGTAGATCGTCCAGACCCACAGAACACTTGATGCGCTGCCAAGCCGCCTTGAAGTGGTACGGACGCCGCTTCCCGTCGCGGCCCGGCTCCCCGAAGAAAATGAGGTCGGTGTCTGCCGGGCGTACAGGATAATTCAATGCCTCGCGGAACATCTCCGTTGCTGCCGCGCTCAACGGTACGGTTCTCGGCATGGTGTTCTTCGTCTCCACCAGACGGACAACTCGGCTGTTCATATCCACTTGTTCCCTGCGTAAGGTCACGATCTCGGACGACCGCATTCCAGTCTCAAGAGCAATACGAACAATCATCCGCAACATGGGATTGGAATACTTGTCCACGGCTGCAAACAGACGCTTCTCCTCCTCGGCGGTCAATCTACGGTTGCGCC
The DNA here is from genome assembly GCA_009781125.1 of Acidobacteriaceae bacterium. Next base: position 1,109 of record WQYS01000380.1, read on the forward strand.
CGGGGCCGGGATTCGGACGGCGTATGTTCATCACCGGATTCCACGGCATACCCACTTGCCACTCCTTGATGGCAATCGTGTACAGGTGGCCCAACAGTCCCAACTCTCCGCGAACGGTGTTATTGGCGCGGGGAATCGGGTGGCCGTCCTTGTCCTTGCGGTCGGTTCCGGCCAGCCGCTCATCGCGGAACTTGGCAATAATCTCCGGCGTCAACGCGGCAAGTGAATACTGGCCCAGATACTTGGTGAGAACGGCTGCGTGGTGGCGGTCGCCAATCTGGGTAAAGGGCCGTTTGGTAGGAGTGATCTCTGCAATGTACCGTTTCAAGGCGTCGGCAACGGTGAGGCGTTCGGATGCGGCGCGAACAATGAAGACGCCTCGAACCATCTCATCCTCACTACGCCTTGCCCAATCTTCGGCGTCGCGTTTGGTGCGGAATGTTTTAATAGTGGTAGGCCATCCGGCTTTACGGATGACGGCTTTCCAGGTGTCAGAGGGTGTTTTTACGATGGTAGCCATGAGAACTCCGGTGTTGAGGGTAAGCAGCTTGGGACTGTACCGTTATAGTACCGGAACACGGTTACAAAGTAAAAGTTCTTCTCTGTCACGAAAACTGCAATCCGTTCATCATATTTATAATGAACGGATTGCAGGAAAGTTGCGGTTGGTTTCGGAATGGCTCCAAGCCTTAGCGATTAGACTGACGGTTTTATCGTCAGATGCGGTGCTTGAAGAGTGCTTTGAACTGCGCAACTCTATCAGCTATGCGTGGATCAGACAGCGCTTGTTTCAGCGCCTCTCTGACTGCTTCTGGCTGCTCACTCAGCGGCTTGTCCCAGTCCAGCAGCTTGTTGTCTTCGGGGATGTCTACCCTGTAAAGCTGTCCCCCACGCTTGACTTTGCTATAGTCCATTTTTTGTATTGCGCGGCGGACTATATCAAAATTTCTCTCTAACGCAAACTTGTGGATGTTCCTTATAGCATCAGTCTTGTTCCCATTATTTTCTAGCAGCGCCTCCGCAGCATATTTTTCAGGTTCGTAATCCTCCAGCACTCGACCGTCATAAGTTATTTGTTTTTCGCGTAAGTTCCGGTAACCTTCCGAAACACCACGGTCACCCGCAAAGTACAATCCCCACCCATAAGACTGATTACCTTCTCCTCTGCCAATGTGTTCCAGCGAGAACTTATCGAAGCGGTACGGGCTGCCGTGGTAGGCAGGCTGGTGTAAGATGTTTGTAGCTGCTTTGGCCCCAGGGAGAAGGGGGTGCGCTTCGGCGTTCGATGGACTGGTCCCGGTTCCATCCCAGAGCGGTATTTTGTTTGCGAATTGCTTTTCGCGCGTGGGGTGGGCGGTCTTTATGTCGTAGAAGTGTCCTTCATGGTTGTATTCAAGGCTTACAACCATTCTTCCCGTGCGGCCTTTACGAGTTACAAGGTCCAATCCATTTGGGTCACGTGGGCGCTCGTAGATAGCATCGAGATTGCGTGAGATATGTTCGGCAAATTCCTGAGCGCTCGCAAATCCATTACGCTCGAACTGTTCACCGTGGTCGGCCAGCAGATGTGCTAATCCCCACCTCTCCGCAGCGCTCCCAACGCGCATCCGAATAGGACCGGAAGGTAATCCCTTTTTGCTTGCAACTTCCTCAGGGACATGACCGAAGTCTGCCGTTCCGTCTGGAGCGGCAACAAACTTACTCGGATCATGGGATGCTAACGTTGCCAGTGCCTCTTCGCGGCTCATCCCGGCCAGCGCGTCGGGTTGCAAGTAATCGGCAGGAGCCGCCTGGTGCAGCGGCGATCCAACGTAGGTATCGGCGTCTGGAGCTGCCTGCACTGTGTACGGGTACTTCTGCACAAACTGCTCTGGCGTAAGCCCTTCTCGCGTCCCTTGCGCCACCGCTACGTTTCGGTACAGCACAGCCGCAGCCCGGGCTTCCTTGTCCGAATACCTTCCCGTGGCCTTGATCTGCTCGAACATCTGGTTCTCGACTGCCTTGGCGCTCCTAGCCAGTTCCGTATTGGTGGCCATCTGGCTTTCGGCCTGCTGGCGCACCTCCTCGAACCGCTGCTGCTGGTCGCGCATAAACTCAGCAGCCTCCTGCGGGCTCATGCCGTCAGGATCGACGCGCATATGCGGCTCCAGGGCATTTCCCAGATCGGTCCCTGCCAGCTTGGCCGCATACTCAGCCGTGGGCAGTA
>WQYS01000381.1 GCA_009781125.1 Acidobacteriaceae bacterium
CGGATACGGCCGCAGCCTCACATCTTCCAAATCGGCCAGAAAATCGAACAGCGGGTAGCTGGGCTGCGCTACGAGCACCTCGTCGCCTGCGTCGCAAAGAAGCCGGAAGAGGTAGCCATAGCCTTCGCTCGTGCTGGTTGTCAGCGCAAGGGCATCCGGGTCAAGCTCCGCTCTATGCTCGCGGTAATACTTCGCCACAGCCTCGCGGGCCGAGCGCATCCCGCGCGGATCGGGATCATAGACCAGCGCGCGCGCGTCACACAGCGAAGCCAGAATGGCATCCGCCGAGTACTCGAACCCGCAAACCGTGGGGTTCGACACGGTGAGATCGGCCAGGCAGCGGCCCGACTCGCGCGCTTGCCGGATCGCCGCCGCAAAGCTGCTCTCCCTGGTGTCCCAACCTGTTCTCTTTGAAAATTGCTGGCTCACTATCACCATGCTAACTGTCAATCGACGTGATATCAAATATGATATTCTGATATCGGGGTTGGTTATGACGATCAGACAGTCATCTGTGCGAGCCGTCACCATCCGCAATCTGCCGGTGGAGACTCATCGCGCCCTCCGGGCGCGCGCTATCCGTCATGGGCGGAGTACGGAGGCCGAGATACGCGACATCCTCGAAACCGCCGTGCGGCCTGCCGAGCGGGTCAATCTCGGGACGCTACTCCGGTCGATTGCTCTGGAAGCGGGTCCGCTCACTGAGGAAGAATTGGCGCTCTTTGAACGGGATAAGACTCCAGCCGAGCCATTGGAGTTCGAGTGATTCTTGTAGATACCAATGTAATCTCCGAGCCGCTGAAGCCCGCGCCTGACCCGCGCGTGATGGCCTGGATCGAGGCGCAGGACGTTGAAACCCTCTTCCTGTCAGCGATTACGGTAGCAGAGTTGCGTTTCGGCGTAGCCGCTCTGCCGCCGGGCAAGAGGCGCTCGATCTATGAGGACCGCATCGAGCATAAAGTCCTGCCGGTCTTCACGGGTAGAGTGCTGCCGTTCGACCTGGAAGCGACGCCCGGCTACGCTAGTCTGATGGCGCGGGCAAAGGCGTCTGGCAGGACCATCCATAAACCTGACAGCTACATCGCCGCCACGGCCGCGGCGCATGGGCTTATTGTTGCTACCCGCGACGTTACCCCCTTCGAGGCTGCCGGACTGCATGTCATCAATCCATGGAAGGCGCAAAACTAATGGTAGAAGCAGTTCTTTTTGACTATGGCATGGTTCTCGCGCTGCCTCCCGAACCGGAGGTGTGGCAGCGTATGCGCTCCATTACAGGGCTTTCGGAGAAGGCTTTTCGCGAAGCCTACTGGGCTTACCGCGACGACCACGACCGCGACCTCCTCAACGCGCGCACGTACTGGCCGCAGGTCGCCGAGCACGCCGGAACACACTTCACTCCCGAGCAGGTTGCCCGCCTTATTGCTACCGATATCGAGATGTGGTCGCGGGTCAATCCGCCGATGCTCGCCTGGGCGCAGCGGCTGCAACGCGCTGGCGTTCGTACAGGGATTCTCTCGAATATTGGCGACTTTCTGGCCGAGGGGTTTCTGGCAAAGTTCGACTGGCTCAGTGACTTTTACCACTGCACATGGTCGTATCAACTGAAGCTGGCCAAGCCCGATGCCGCCATCTACAGCAGCGCTGCCGAAGGCCTGAAAACTCCTCCTGCCAACATTCTGTTCCTGGATGACCGCGCGGAAAACGTCGCGGCAGCTCGCGCCGCCGGGATGCAGTCCATCCAGTACGATTACGCCGATCACGCAGCCTTCGAACGGGAGATGCAGGCTCGTGGTCTAGACTACCTGCTCTATCCGGCAAGAACATCAAAAGCGTCACACTGAACGAAGTGAAGGCCCCCGCAGAGCCGGGGGCTTTAGGGTGTGAACCGTTGAAAGCGGCTACGCAGGCTTGTACGCGGCCCGCTCCGTACCGCCCAGATCATCCTGATGGCTGGCGGAGAACGACCGAAAAACTCCCTTCCGCTTGTTCAACTAAATTCGTATTTTTGAACTATGCGGATTTTGGGGAGGGCAGGTCAATGCTGCCCTCCCCTCATGCGCGGTCCTTACTGAATCAGCGTGACGGTGGTGGTCGTGCTAAGGTTGCCGCTGGTGCCGGTCACGACGATGTAGTAAGTCTTCTGCGTCGGAGCGGTTCCTCCGCCAGTGTTGCCGCCGCCGCAACCTGCTATTCCGACGATTGATCCTATAGCTCCAAGCATCAGCACAACCACGAACAGTCTGGGTATGCGACGCGTCTTTCTGCCTGCCAGCAGCGGCATTAGCAGCAGCGCAAAGACAAACGGAGCCATTCTGTTGCTACGCACGCTTGCCGTCGCCTTCGCAACGGTGACGGAAAGCACCGAGGACTCTCCGGGCTTTACCGGATTCTTGCTGAAACTCGCCACTGCGCCTGACGGCAATCCGGAAGTTACTTTCAGCGTCACATCGCTGCTGAATGTAGTTCCGGAAACAGGGTTGACCTCAATGGTATAGGTTGCCGTGCCTCCGGTTGCCGGGACGCTCTGCGAAGACGATGCCGTTGACGAGGGAGCAATCGTAAAGTCGGGGGTAGTCGAAGAGGCGTTCACCACTTGACTTACCGCTGCCGAAGTAGTGGTGTTGTAAGTCGAATCGCCACTATACACCGCAGTGATCGAGTGTGTCGCAACCGTCAGCGACGAGTAATCGCAGGTTGCCGTTCCGTTCGTGAGTGGCATGTTGGGACAGATTGTGGTTGCACCGTCGCTGTAGAAGGTAACCGTGCCGGTGGCTGCGCTCGGAGTCACCGTAGCCGTAAAGGTCACGCTTTGGCCTGAGACAGAGGGATTCAGGCTCGACGTCACCGACAACGTTGGTGTTGCCGGATTCGCTGTCAGGCTGATGGAAGCGCTTATACCACCACTCGATGCCGTCCCCGTCAGCGGCGAACCCGCCTGGGTTGGCGTCACCGTTACGCTGACCTGGCCAGCGCTGTTCGTGGTGGCGGGGTTCGGTGAGAAGCTGAGTCCGGTTCCACTGAAGGCGATCGCCGCTCCCTGAACAGGACTCCCGTTGCTGTCGGTCGCTGTCACCACGATGGGATTGGCAAAGGCAGAGCCGAAGTTCGTAGTCTGTCCATTTCCGCTCACGGCAAGATGGGCTACTGCATTTGTAACCGTCAGGCTTACCGCCGTGGAGTGCGTCAGCATTCCACGGGTTCCCGTGATGGTGATCGAGTATGTATTAGTCGTGGCAGTAGGCGGCACGTTGATTGTCATTTGCGAGGTCCCGCTCCCGTTGACTGACGTGGGCGCAAAGATTGCCGTAGCTCCC
>WQYS01000382.1 GCA_009781125.1 Acidobacteriaceae bacterium
AAGCGCATTTCCCTGAACCACTACATCAAGGTCGCGCACAGGAGAGCCGTTGGTGAGGTCGCGCACCGCACCACCCACCAGAAAGACCGTAAGCTCTTTGTTGCGAGCTATTTCACGAATCTTCGCCAGGGCTGACTGTTGTGCATGGGAAAGCCGGGTTTCGAGCAGGTAGATGTAATCGGCCATAATTGGTTGTTGAATCACTCCAGGCCGGGCTTACGAATTTACGCGCGCAAGAATCCGGCAAATCCGTGAAAACACTTGGAAAAGGCTGGGAAAGCACCAGACAAAGCACCTGCGCATCAGCCGTTATGAAAAATCACGCCAATGGTGACACAAAAGCTGAATGTAACACAGGGCTATCGATTTGACTACCCTTAGGGCAACTTTTTCCTCAATGCGCGGCCGAATCGTGCAACAATCCATCTGGGTATGTCTTCCTCGCACAAAAAAGTCGTCGTTCGCCGCTTCGTCGGAGACACGCTGGCGGGCTATCTCCCGCTGTCGGGGTTCGTCAGCACCCAGGCCACCGGGGAGCGCTCGCTCGGCCTGCTCGACCTCTCGGGCCGGGTCACGCTGCTGCCGCTCGGCGATATCAAGTACGTCTGCTACGTGCGCGACTTCAACCTGAACGACAACCTCAACCCGGAGCGGCTGGAGCGCCGCGCCTTCCTCTCGCGGCCACGCACCGAGGGCCTGTGGCTGCGCGTGACCTTCCGCGCCACGGCGGGCGAGCCGGAGCAGATGGAAGGCCTCGCCCCCATCAACACCTCGCTGCTCGACGACATGCTGGAGGACGCCGGACTCTTCCTCACCCCGCCCGATGCGCGCGCCAACACGCAGCGCATCTACGTGCCGCGCCAGGCCATCGCCGAGCTTCAGCTCATCGACGTCGTCACTACACCGTCGCGGATCCGGCCCACTGTTGCCGCTCCGAAAGCGAAAGCCAAGCCAGCGCTCAAGGAGAGTTTTCAGGAGGATCTCTTCCATTTTCCTCTGCCGCCGAACGCCCGGCCCAACTAGAAAGGCGCCTCTGAAATGGTCTTACAACCTAGGCGCCATGCTCGACTGCCATGGGAAAAGCCATCGTCGTGTTTTCGAGTCTGACAATATAGAATAATGATCGGCGACAAGCCGGAGGAATATCGAAATGATCCAGCTTCAGTTGCGTCCTGAGATCGAAGCGCGGCTTGCAGCGGAAGCAAAAGCACGCGGCATGGCTCTCGAAACTTACGTGCGTGTTTTTGTAGAAGAGAGAATATCCGGATGGCAGCCAGTCGGAAGGCCTCCTGATCGCGCCGTGAAAACCATGCTGGCCTTCGCTGACAAACATGGCTTGACGCTTGGCGGAGAGGGTCTGAAGAAGATGACACATGAGGGGCACAAATACTGATGCCTTTTGTGCTCGATGCCTCATTGACGATGAGTTGGTGTTTTGCCGACGAGTCCACGCCTTATAGTCGCGCTATCCTTTCCTCGCTGGCGGAGACGTGGGCCGAAGTGCCTGCGCTTTGGCTGACCGAAGTTGCCAATGTGCTGGCCGTCAATGAACGAAAAGGACGCATCCTTCCGGCGCTCTCCGATGAGTTTCTGGATACTCTCGCAACTCTCGATATTCGCATGGAACAGCCTGTCCCTCCTATAGGCGGCAGGTCGTTGCTTTCTTTGGCGAGAAAGCACCATCTCACAGCTTATGATGCTGCTTATCTTGAGCTTGCGAAGCGAAAGAACCTGCCGATTGCTACTCTCGATAGCGATCTCAGAGATGCTGCCTGTCATGCTGGTGTTGTGCTGGTCGAGCATCTGACGTAAATCTAATGCAGAGACAGCCCCGCGCTCCGTTACAATTCAGGCAATGAGACTCGCCGATCTAGCCAAGCACCTTGGAGCCACCCTCGAAGGCGATCCGGACGCCGTTATCACCGGAGTCGCCCCCATCGAAGCCGCCGCGGAGGGCGATCTGTCCTTCATCGCCAACCCTAGATACACTCCGCTGGCACGCACGACCAAAGCCTCCGCTGTCTTGGTTGAGCCGGACTTCCAGCAGATTCCCGTGGCGACGCTGCGCATCGAGAATCCTTACCTGGCCTTCGCACGCTCGATTGCGCTGTTCTACCAGCCGCCCGTCTACGCGGCGGGGATTCACCCCACCGCCGTCATCGCGCCCACGGCAAAGATCGGAGCCAATGCACACATCGGACCGTATGTAGTCGTTGGAGACCACGTAGTTCTTGGCGAAAACGCCGTTCTGCTGGCGCACGTGGTTCTTTACCCGCATGTTCGCGTGGGGAAGAACTTCCTTGCTCATGCGCACTCGGTTGTGCGCGAGCACTGTCGGCTTGGAGACAACGTTGTACTCCAGAACGGAGCCATCATCGGGGCCGACGGCTTCGGCTTCGCCAAGCTGCCGGACGGATCGTGGCATAAGATTCCGCAGTCCGGCCCGGCTGTGCTCGAGGACTCGGTTGAGGTGCAGGCGCTCTCCTGCGTGGACCGCGCCTCGATCGGCGAGACACGCATCCGCAGTGGAGTGAAGATCGATAACCTGGTTCAGGTCGGACACGGCTCGTCGGTCGGTGACAATACCCTGCTCTGCTCGCAGGTGGGACTGTCCGGCTCGACGCACGTGGGCAAGGGAGTCATCCTCGCCGGACAGGTCGGAGTCGCCGGTCACCTCACCATCGGCGACGGAGCCATCGCCACGGCGCAGAGCGGCATCCCCAGCGATGTCGAGCCGGGCAAGGTTGTCAGCGGATATCCGGCCGTAGACAACCGCCACTGGCTACGCACGGTGGCGGCGGTCAATCGCCTGCCCGAGCTTATACGCAGTCTAAGATCGAGGCAAACGGAGACGGTCCCGAAGCAATGACCATCAGCGCACTTCTGAAATAGAGGTATCATCATAGGAGTATGGCAACGATCCACATCTCGGAAGACGAGGCCGCCCGTAACTTTGCCGGGTTGATGGCGCACGTCCGTCTCGGCGCAGAGATCGTCATCGAAAACGAAGCGCGCCCAGTAGCCGTCGTTCGTCCTGCCGTTGCAGTTGGTCCCGGACGTCTGCTCTCTGAGATCATCGCCGCCGCCGAGGCACGTGGTTCTTCGACTGTGCTGGATGGCAGCTTCTCCCGTGAACTGGAAGATGTTATCAACAGCCATCCAGAACCGTTGAATCCTCCGGCTTGGGACTATAGCAGTTTCGGATTTACTGTAGACTGCAATTTTCTTTAAAGTCGTCATCCTGAGCGTAGCGAAGGATCCCTGTATCTTTTCTTCTATGCCACAAAATCATCAGGAACGATATAAGTGGT
>WQYS01000383.1 GCA_009781125.1 Acidobacteriaceae bacterium
CCGGCACCTCGACCAGGACACCGACCACGGTAGCCAGGGCCGCGCCCGATCCCGGCCCAAACAGTGCAATCGCCGTAGCCACGGCAAGCTCAAAGAAGTTCGAAGCACCGATCAGAGCGCCGGGAGCCGCGACCGAGTGCTCGACCTTCAGCCATTTCATCAGTGCATAGGCCAGCCCCGCATTGAAGTAGACCTGCAGCGTGATGGGCACGGCGATCAAAAGAACATGGAAGAAACGGCCAGTGATGTTATCGGCCTGAAAAGCGAAGATCAGCACCAGCGTCGCCAGCAGCGCCGCAATCGTGACGGGCGCGAACTTCGGCAGCAGCACGCCCTCGAACCATGCCTGTCCGCGCCGCAGCAGCAACACCCAGCGCAGTAGAACGCCTGCCGCCAGCGGCACAACTATAAAAACGATCACCGAAGTCAGCAGCACGTTGAACGGCACCCTGAGCGAGGACGCGCCATGCACCAGAAACTGCACAATCGGGACAAACAGCACCAGCATGATGAGATCGTTTACGGACACCTGCACCAGCGTATAGGCCGGATCGCCTTTGGTCAGGTGGCTCCATACGAAGACCATCGCCGTACAGGGCGCGGCGGCGAGAATAATGCATCCAGCTATGTATTGATCCGCTTCGGCAGACGTAAGGAAATGGGCGAAGACGATGCGGAAAAATGCCCATGCAATCAGCGCCATGGAAAAGGGTTTGACCACCCAGTTGATAAAGAGCGTGACCAGCAGGCCAGCGGGGCGCTTGCCGACGTTGCGCACCGAGGAGAAATCGACCCTCATCATCATGGGCGTAATCATGAGCCAGATCAGCACGGCGATGGGCGCATTAATCTGGCTCCCCTTGCCCACATCAAGACTGCGCAGTGCCGAAACCACAGAAGGCGCAACTTTGCCCAGGATGACACCGGCCACCATGCAGAGCGCCACCCATATCGAGAGGTAACGCTCAAATGTGCCCAACTTGGCATGATCCTTTACCGGCTGTGCAGCCGCCACTTTCATAGACAACACTCCTAACTTGCAGATGCAAATTCACGTAAATAGTTCCGCAGCTCGTCCCGTACCCGGCGAAAGACTTCCATGCGTTCGGCCTCCGTACCCACGGACGCAGGTGGCGGATCCTCGAAGCTGTGATGCAACCGCTTCACCGCCCCCGGAAAAATCGGACAGCTCTCCTTCGCGTTGTCGCAGACGGTGATCACGTACTCGAACTGCTGGCATGCGAACTCGTCAACATGCTTCGAGCGGTGCGAAGAAATATCGATGCCGACCTCCGCCATGACCGCGATGGCCTCCGGACGCACCGTTCCCGGCTTCGTTCCGGCGCTTTCGACCGCAAATTTATCGCCAGCATCATGGCGCAGCAGTCCCTCGGCCATCTGGCTGCGGGCGGAGTTGCCGGTACAGAGAATAAGGACTCGTTTTTTCATATGTTGTGCGAATACCCCCGGCGAGTCATGAGTTTCTAGAATTCTGGTATCAAACATTATTCTTCATCCATTTATAAGCAATATAAAAAGTTATAAAAAGTTCTTGACATCGAGTGCTCTATTTTATAGAGTACTCGACATAGGGGGGGCGGAACAATGGAATCAACAACAAATGAGATGGAACTATCGGAACGGGTGAAACTGATCGAAGACATGCTGGCCGCAGGGCGGCGCAAGACCGAAAGCTGGGGATGGACATTCCTGTTGTGGGGAGTAGCCTTCTATGTCGCAATTGCATGGGCGTCATGGGGTTCCCACATCGCGTGGATGGTGACGATGCCCACGGCGTTCGTCCTGACCATTTTGATCAGCATAAAAAAACACCGCAAAGAACCGGAAACGACCGTGGGCCGCGCTCTTCGCGCCATCTGGTTCAGCATGGGAATTGCGTTGTTTCTGTTGCTGATTATTCCCGTGTTGATTCCGGGAGGTGCCGTCACTATTTCGAGTCCGAATGGCTTTGTAGCCATCGTTGGTGCAATGCTGGGCGTCGCCAACGGCGCCTCCGGCATCATTCTGCGATGGAAGGCGCAGTTGGCTTGTGCTGCTGTCTGGTGGATCACCTCACTGGTCGCCAGCGTTGGCTCGGCAAAGCAGATTCGAGTGGCATTTCTATTGGCGATCTTTCTGTGCCAGATTGTGTTTGGGCTGTACGCAGTGAGCCTTGAATCGCGGAGACGCCGCGTAAGCAAGGTGGTTCATGCCCGAGCTTCCGGAACTGAATTCTGTGGTGCACGGAAAATTGCGTCTCGCTCTGCTGTCTCTGCTTGCAGGCGTGGACGAAGCGGAGTTCACGTGGCTGCGCTCGAAGACCGGCGCAACCGACGGAAACCTGGGCGCGCAACTGCTGAAACTGGAAGAGGCCGGATACGTGACCGTAGACAAGCGCTTTGTCGAGCGCAAGCCGCAGACACAATATCGCCTGACTGAAGCGGGAAGAACAGCCCTGAGCGAATATGTGCAGGCCCTGAAACAGTTGCTGGGAGATGCGGTGATCCGTGGGTAATCAGGAAGAGCTGTTTTCCTGAAGAATGCGTGCCTTTGCCGCTTTGATTGCTGCAGGATCGCGCTGAACCTCGGGCAGCGGCTTCGGATCGCCGAGCACCTGACGCGCGGCTCCACGCAGAATGCGGCGAACCGGCCAGCGTCCGTCCACATTCGGCAGAAAGACCTCGCCCGCGCGCTGCTTCTCCGGACGGTAATACCAGCGACGGAAGAGCGACAGATAATCGCTCATTACCGCAAGATCGCCGTCCGTCACCTGATCCTTCAGGCGCTCAAGAACACCGCGTGCGCGCTCCTCGGGCGAAGTCGCCACCTCGACAGGCGCGCCTTCTAACGGAACCGCCTCCAGCATCAGCGGCTGCGCAAACAAAGAACTGCCTACGCTGGTCTGCTCCTTGACCGCGCGCACACCCAGCGTCGAAAGCCGCTCCGGTCCGGCAAGCGAGCCGCGCTGGAGCAGAAAGACTGCGGCATCATCTTCTTTCTCGTCACGCGCGGCGGCCCGCTGGACGATCACCGCACGCAGAGCAGGAACCGGCTGCACGATCTCGTCGGCAAGCGAGGCCGCGGCCTTCACTTTCTGATACTGCTCGTGAAGCGCGCGCGCGCGTTCGAACTCCATCAGCTCCGACTCCTGCTCGCGCTCGCGGGCGATCTCTGCGAGCATCGCCTCGCCGCGTGTATCGAAGAAGCCCTTCACACGCGCGGCCTCTTCTGCATACCGAGCCACTGTGCACGCCTGCTTGCACGGCTCGATGCACTTCTTCATCTCGCCGTAGA
>WQYS01000384.1 GCA_009781125.1 Acidobacteriaceae bacterium
GAAGTCCTGCTCGCCGCGCGGGTGGCAGTCGCGGAAGTCGTTGGTCAGCAGCGTTCCCCAGCCTGCGCTGAAGCGTATGCGGCCCTTGAAGTATTCGTGCAGGCGCGCGATCGCGTCGGCGTCCAGGCCGTCGGAGGCGATAAAGCGCTTGCGGCGCGGATCGCGGCCACGCTCCCGGAGCCAGTCGATGTACTCGTCTCCGGTGATGAACGGGTCCTTGGAGTCGCAGCGCTGCCCGGTCCAGTCGGCGACCCAGTCGGGAGCGCCAGCGAGAAACTGCGTGGTCCCGAAGGTATCCGGCAGCAGGATGAGAAGCTCACCGCCGTAGCTCTTCTGCCACAGTTCGAGAACCTTATATTGCGATTCGTACAGCTCCTCGTCGTTCGCGGCCATCGCGGCCATGGCCATGGGAAGCTCGTGCGCATTGGTTCCCATGGCTTCGAGGTCGTGCTTGTAAGCCAGAAAAGTGTTCGACGTTCCGGCGAGGCCCGCTCCAAGGGCGGCTCGCATGGCCTCGACCGCGTACTCCTGCCAAAGAAAGCTATGGCGGCGGCGAGTGCCGAAGTCCGAGATGCTTATGTCGGGAATCTGGCGCAGCATCTCGATCTTTGCCCATAACCTGGTCTTGGCGCGGGCGTAGAGGATGTCCAGCTCCAGCTCGCTCATGCGGGCCAGAGCGGCGCGGGTCTTCATCTCGCTTAGCAGCGCCAGGCCGTAGATCTCCCACATGGTGACCTCGGTCCAGAGCCCGGCGAAGCGCAGGATGATCTGCCCGTCTTTTTCGACGACCTCGTACTCCGAGAGGCGGAAGCCGTGTTCAAGCCAGTCCAGAAAATCCGGCTCGAAGATGCTGCGCGTACCGTAGAAGGTGTTGCCGGCCAGCCATATCAGTTCGCTTTTGCGGAAGCGCAGCTTGCGGACGTACTCAATCTGCTCGACGACCGACTGCGCCGAGACAAGATCGGCGAGCCTGACTGAGGTGGTGCGGTTGGTCGTCTCGGCGGTGACGTGAACAGCGGGGAAGTTCTTCCAGATGAACTGCAACATCAGCAGCTTGTAGAAGTCGGTATCGAGCAGCGACCGCACAATGGGGTCGAGCTTCCAGTTGTGGTTGTGTGCCCGCTCTGCGAAGTTTACGTTCATAGGCCTGGCTCGATTTTTACACGAAAATCAGGGGAGCCCACTCAGACGCGCTTTTTGCTCATAGGCGGGACACCCGGCGTATACTGAAGAACACATTTTCACAAGGCAGCTTTCTGTGATGTTCGATCTGTTCCGCAACTCTACTTGTTTGATTCTGGTGGCTGCCGCTATTGCGTGCGTGGCTGTCAATACTGCGTTCGCCGAGACATGCAAGATCGTCATAGCCGCACCATCCGAGGCGGATAAAGCGCTTCTGAATCACAATTACGACAAAGCTGCGGAGCTTTATCAGGCGGAGCTACAGCAGAATCCCAACGATCCGGAGTTAACCGCGAAAATGGTCCGGGTCCTTCTCGGTCAGCAGAAGGTCAACGATGCCGACGCTCTGGTTCACAAGGCTCTGGCGCAGAACCCCAGCTCTGCGGCGCTTCTCACGTCCGAGGGCGAAGTGCAGTTCCGCGAAGGAACGCCGTGGTTGGTACCGGCCTCGATTAACGCCGCCTTAAAAGCGGACCCCTGTTATGCGCGTACGCATCTGCTTTACGGACGCCTGGCCTGGATCAGCTCCCTGTATGCCGTAGCCGCTCGGGAATATCGAACGGCTCATGTTCTCAATCCGCGTGACCCTGAGATTCGCAACCGATGGTTGGGCTCGCTTCCCGTGAAGGAAAGGATTGCGGAAGTTGAATCCCGGCTCAAAGAGGAGGGTGTGCAGGAGGGCGAGAGAAAGAGACTACAAACCTCTCTCGATGCCATGAAGAAGTCGCAAGATGAGCCTAACAAAACCTGTAGGCTGGTCTCGAAGACTCAGACGGCGGCCATCCACTTCGCCTATCGCGGGGACGCCGACGGCCTCAATAACTACGCCTTGGAGGTCAAGCTCAACAACCAGCAGGCCCGTCTGCAGATCGATACCGGCGCCGGCGGAATTGTCATCAGCCGTTCCGTGGCCGAGCGCGCGGGACTGAAAGCTTTCCAGCAGATTCAGTCCGGTGGCATTGGCGACGAAGGTCTCGTCGGCGGCTACATCGCTTATGCTGACGATATTAAGATTGGACCACTTGAGTTTCAGGACTGCGCGGTCCAGGTCATCGACAAGAAAAACGTGGTTGACGTCGACGGACTCGTTGGCGCTGACGTTTTCTCGCAGTTTCTTGTCACGCTTGACTTTCCCACACACACGCTGAAACTTGGTCCACTTCCGCCGAGGCCGGGTGACGTGGCCGCGAACAGTCTGGCATTGGAGACCGGTGTCGGCCAGTCTGTATCAGGACCGCATGACCGCTACATCGCTCCTGAGATGAAGGACTGGAGCCGCGTTTATCGGGTTGGCCACAATCTGCTGGTCCCGACCTCGCTCAACAAGTCGGTGCAGAAGCTCTTCATACTCGACACAGGAGCTTTTGCTACATCGATCAGTCCGGCGGCGGCTCGTGAGGTCACTAAAGTCCGTTCCGACGACAGTTTTACTGTAAGAGGAATCAGCGGAAAGGTGAACAAAGTATCCTCTGCCGACAACATCACCTTTTACTACGCCGGAATCGCGCAGCAGATCACCGATGTCGTCACCTTTGATTCACCGATGCTCAGAGGGGCGCTGGGCATGGAGATATCCGGTCTGATCGGTATCGGCGCCCTGGAGCAAACCACGATGAACATCGACTACCGCGACGGACTCGTGAAGTTCACCTATGATGCCAATCGTAACGTGATGCGCGATATGATCCACTGATACGGGTACTACATCCGCGCTCGGGATGACAACGGAAAAGGGTAAAATAAACCGAGTCATGCCTACAAAAAAGGAACTCCTCCAGAACCCGGTTCAGCACTTTGACATTAAGCAGCACAACGTCGTCGCACTCGTCGATGCGATGCAGAAGATGGCCTACAGCTCGCGCGACGCGGCGCGGGCGGCGCGCATCTTCGAGATGATGGTCCGCGACCAGGAGTGCGGCATCATCCTGTGCCTTGCTGGATCGCTGATCTCCGCCGGTTTGCAGAAGATTTTTGTTGACCTCATCCGCAACAACATGGTCGATGCTGTGGTCTCGACCGGAGCCAATATCGTCGATCAGGACTTCTTCGAGGCGCTCGGCTTCAACCACTACATCGCCAGCGACGAGTACAAGTACGGCGCGCGCGACGC
>WQYS01000385.1 GCA_009781125.1 Acidobacteriaceae bacterium
GCGCGGAGGTGGCGAAATTGGCAGACGCACAAGCTTGAGGTGCTTGCGCCGCAAGGCATAGGGGTTCAAGTCCCCTCCTCCGCACCAATCCTCATACTTTTGAGAAAGTTTTTCTTCACATGATTGCTCTGTTAGTTGTGGTCCACATCATCGTCTGTCTCTTCCTCATCGGAGTCGTCCTGCTGCAGCAGGGCAAGAGCGCCGATCTAGCCGCCGCCTTCGGAGGACAAGGCTCCCAGACCGCCTTCGGCCCGCGCGGAGCAGCCAATCTGCTTACCCGCCTTACCACCTGGTCGGCGGTCATCTTCATGCTCACCTCAATTGGGCTGACGATCATGCTTTCGCACAGAAGCGCCGAGAGCGACCGCTCGGTTCTCTCCGGCCACCCCACGCAGCAGAGCACTCCGGCAAAGCACTAAGTTTACGCAAAGCAGGCGCAGACCACGTGTCTGCGCCTGTTTTGCGTTTCTAGCGGAGATTTTATGTTCCACAAGATACTTCCGGTTGGCATGCTCCAGTGCAACTGCTCGATTCTGGGCGATGAGACCTCGGGCGAAGCCATCGTCGTCGATCCCGGCGACGATGTTTCCAAGATTGCCGCGATTCTCAAGGACCAGCGCCTGACCGCCAAATATATCCTGGTCACGCACGCGCACATCGACCACATCGCCGGAGCCGCGCAACTCAAGAAGCTCACCGGCGCACCCGTCTTTTACAACCAGAACGATCTTCCGCTGGTCAAGATGATGGACGTGCAGGCGGGCTGGCTGGGAATGGCCCCGCCCGAGGTTGCTCCTCCGGACGCACCGCTGGCCGATGGCCAGATCATCAGCATCAAAGGGCTGGCGGGCACGGTTCTGCACACTCCCGGACATACTCCGGGTAGCGTTTGCCTCTACCTCCCGGAGCATGCCTTGCTGCTGGCAGGAGACACCCTCTTTGCAGGCTCGATAGGCCGCACCGATCTGCCCGGCGGCGATGGCCGCCAGATCATCGCTTCCATTCGCTCCAAACTCATGGAGCTTCCCGACAAAACCCGCGTCGTCCCCGGCCACGGCCCCAACACCAGCATCGGCGAAGAGCGGGAAAGCAACCCCTTCATCGCGCCGTAATTGCCCCTTTCAAAAATGTCGTCATTCTGAGGTCGCCGCGGCGACCGAAGAACCCCCGCATTTTGTTTATGCTGGGTATAACTCTCCGGGTTTCCCCTGGAGTTTATTGCCACAACAAGCAAAATACAGGGGTCCTTCACTTCGTTCAGGATGACGGCGCTACGGGTGTTTAGAGATTGCCTGGGAGATATTGCTCATTCCTTCTGAGAAATCTTCGCTGGGAACGATCAGGCTTACAACTACGCGCTCCTGCTCCGCCATTCCGTAGAAACTGCCGGGATGGACGATGACCCCGGCGGTTTCGAGCAGGCTCTCGGCAGAAAGTCCCACGCGCGGAAGTCTCACGACAGCGCTCCATCCGCCGTTGAGACGCAGTAGATCGATTCCGTGCGCCTCAGCCTGAGCAAGGTTGTCATGGATTCGGTTGAGTATCTGCTTCTGAATGCCAACGCTACCTGCAAGCCACGACGGCAAAGCCAACTGCGCCGGGGCATTCATGGAAAGGAACGTATCGGCGATAACCTCCAACCGTGCCATCGCACTTACTCGATCCTCCTCAGGCCCGAAGGCCGCGATCCAGCCAACCTTCATCTGTGGCAAACCGGCGATCTTGCTCAAGCCGCTCAGGCAGAACGTCATCACCGGATGCGGCCCGCAGGCAAAGCTGGTGAGATCTTCCGAAAGCGGATAGTCGAGAAAGACCTCATCGACGATCAGCGCAAGGTTATGCCGGACACATATCTCTTCGAGACGCTGACGCTCCGGCTGCCGCGTTGCGTGCCCGGTCGGGTTGTTCGGATTGACAACGACAATCGCGCGAGTTCGCGGCGTGATCCTCCGCTCCAGTTCGGCGAAGTCGATCCACCAGCCATAGTCGTAAAACAGCGGATAGGGCCGCAAGTTCACATCTTCGATATCGGCCAGAAAATCGAAGAGCGGATAACTCGGCTGCGCCACGAGCACCTCGTCGCCTGCGTCGCAGAGAAGCCGGAAGAGGTATCCATAGCTTTCGCTCGTGCTGGTGGTCAGGACAAGAGCATCCGGGGAAAGCTCAGCCTCATGCTTTCGGTAGTACTCCGCAACAGCTTCGCGGGCCGAATGCATTCCGCGCGGATCGGGATCGTAGGCCAGCGCGCGCGCATCACACAGCGGAGCAAGAATGGCATCCGCCGCATACTCAAACCCGCAGACCGTGGGGTTCGACACGGTGAGATCGACCAGTTGACGGCCCGACTCGCGCGCCTGACGGATCGCCACCGCAAAACTGCTCTCCCTTGTATCCCACCCTGTTCTCTTTGAAAATTGCTGGCTCACCTTAACCATGCTAACCGCCGCCCATTCCCATTCCATAAAATAGAACAAGCATGAATATGATCCAGGCAGTTCTCTTTGACTATGGCATGGTTCTCGCGCTGCCTCCCGGACCGGAGGTGTGGCAGCGTCTGTGCTCCATCGCGGGGCTTTCGGAGAAGGCGCTTCAAGCTGGCTACTGGGCCTATCGCGACGACTACGACCGCGACATCCTCAACGCGCGTACGTACTGGCCTCAGGTCGCTGCACACGCGGGAACGCACTTCACGCCCGAACAGGTTGCCCGCCTTATTGCTACTGATATCGAGATGTGGTCGCGGGTCAATCAGCCAATCTTCGCCTGGGCCCAGCGGCTGCAGCGCGCAGGCGTTCGAACCGGGATTCTCTCCAACATCGGCGACTATCTGGCCGAGGGGTATCTGGCAAAGTTCGACTGGCTCAGTGCCTTTTACCACTGCACGTGGTCGTATCAACTGAAGCTGGCCAAGCCCGACGCCGCCATCTACAGGAGCGCAGCCGAAGGCCTGAAAACTTCTCCTGCCAATATCCTGTTCCTGGATGACCGCGCAGAAAACGTCGAGGCCGCTCGCGCCGTAGGGATGCAATCCATCCAATACGATTACGCCGATCACGCGGCCTTCGAGCGGGAGATGCAGGCCCGCGGTCTCGACTACCTGCTCAATCCGGAGCCGAGCGAAAAACCTATCTAAGCGCCGCCGCCTTCGGAAGCGACACCGGAATCTGTTCCACGATATCGATTCCGAATCCGTGCAGCGCCGGGATGCGCGTGGGAGTGTTCGTCAGCAGCCTGATCCTGTGAATACCCAGGTCGGAAAGAATCTGGCTGCCCAGGCCGATCCGCCGC
>WQYS01000386.1 GCA_009781125.1 Acidobacteriaceae bacterium
GTTCTATTGTTATGCAGCGCCTGCGCCTGCGGGTCTCGAACTGGAAAAGGTCCTGCCATCAGGTGCATATTACGATACGAAGCTCGGCGAGTTCATCCTGAAATACGACGACGTTCGCGCCTCCCGCGCGCCGGACAGCGCCGTCCTCGACTTTCTTCAGAGCACCTACGATGCCGCGGCAAAGCTAGCAAAATGGGACCGCGCAGCCTTGGAGCGTCCAGCGCAGAATGTTGCAAACGTATAATCAGTACATGCCCTTTTCATCCGTAAGCAAGGTGGCCGATGCAGACTTCCCGACACGCTGGGGACACTTCCGCATCCTCGGATTCGAGGGCGTGCTGGAGTCGCCGCGAGCCAGCAGTCCGGCGCACGCGCCTCAGATCGAAAAGCTGGTGGCACTGGTGATGGGAGACGTCCACAGCCAGCCGCCGATCGTGCGCGTGCACTCGCAGTGCCTCACCGGAGACGTCTTTCATTCGCTGCGCTGCGACTGCCGCCAGCAACTGGAGCTGGCGCTCGAAAGGATCGCCGAGGCTGGCACGGGAATTCTGCTCTACGAGGCGCAGGAAGGCCGCGGCATCGGCCTGATGGCCAAGCTGCGGGCCTATGAGTTGCAGGACCAGGGACTCGACACGGTCGAAGCCAACCTCGAACTCGGATATGAGGCAGACTGCCGCGAGTACGAGCTTCCGGCAGAGGTGCTCCGTCAGCTTGGCGTTGAAGCGGTCCGCCTGATTACGAACAATCCGGCAAAGGTCAAGGCGATGGAACTAGCTGGAATCAAGGTCGTCGAGCGCATATCCGCTCATGTTCCCATCCATCCTGCGAACGAACGCTACCGCAAGACCAAGCGCGAAAAGATGGGGCATCTGGCGCGCTGATTACAACCCCTTGGATCTTCTGAACTCGCGCACAACCTGGGCTACGTCTTTGTGCTGTCCTTCGACGGCGGCGTTCATCTCGCGCATCTCGTCGGCGGAGACCTGGCCTGCCAAGCGATCCATCGCAATTTGAATCGCAGGGTGCCGCCGCAGCGAGTCCTCCCGCACCAGCGGAACCGCTTCGTAGGGAGGGAAGTAGTGTTTGTCGTCGGCAAGCATCACCAGGCCGAGCGTGCGGATGGGGCCGTCGGTCGAGCTGCCTGCAATGATGTCCACCTGCCCCGATATCAGCGAACGATACAGCAGCCCCAGGTCCATCGTTCGCGGAGCCGCAGCAAACTTCAGCCCATAGGCGGATTCCAGTCCGCGCAACCCGTCCGGTCTTTGTTCGAATTCATATCCAACACCCAGACGCATCTGGCCGACGTGAGGAACTACGTCCGAGATGTTTCGCAAGCCCCATCTTGCGGCGTCCTCTCTGCGGACAACCATAGCGAACGTATTCTCGAAGCCCAGCCCGCGCTCTTCGCGGACTTTGTAGCGGTCGGCATAGATTCGCTGCACGGTCGCAAACACGCGCGCTGAGTCGCGTTCGCCGACGGGCGGAAGCGGCTGCTTCAGGATCGCTGTCAGCGCCGTTCCTGTGTACTCCACATAGGCGTCGATGCGTCCGCTCACCAGAGCCTGATGGCACAGATAGCTCCCAGCCAGATAGAACCTGCGCTCGACTCTCTGTCCGGTGACGGCTTCGATCTGCTGAGCCAGCAGTTCGCCCAGCACAACCTGTTCAGTGAAGTTCTTGGCTCCAATGACAATGTGCGAAGAACGCGGCGGAGCGCAGGCAGTAAGAAACAACAGCAAGCAAACTATCAGTAAGGCAAGAAGCGGATGCCCCATACATGACGGTTTTATCGTCATGTGTGGGAGGGATGCTGAAGGTGGAGAAGAACGGTTCGCGCTTCGCGGTCGCCGCGGCGACTCATGTATGGGGCACCCGCATTGTGCTGGTTCAGTCATCGCACGGCCAGCTTTCTTTCCACCCAACCGAGCGCGGCGTCTGCCGAGAGCGCCAGCAGCGCCGCCGGAACCGCTCCGGCCAGGACCAGTTTGTTGTCCACGCTGGCGACTCCGCGAAAGATCAACTCGCCCAGCCCTCCGGCTCCAATCGCGGCGGCGATGGTTGCTATCCCCACACAGGTGACCGTGGCTGTTCTCACGCCCGCCAGAATGACACTGGACGCCAGCGGAAGCTCGACATTCACCAGACGTTGCCACCCGGTCATTCCCATGGCGTTGGCAACGTCCACTAGCGTAGGATCGACGCTACAGATTCCCGCATAAGTGTTGCGCAGGATCGGCAGCAGAGCGTAGCCCGTCAGAGCCACCGTTGCCAGCCTCGCGGCGTTTTCGCCGAGCCAGGGTACAGGCAGCAGCAGTCCAAACAAAGCCAAACTCGGCACGGTCTGCACCACGTTTGCGAAGCCGATGACCGGCCCGGCAAGGGTTCGTTTTCGAGTTAGCAGAACTCCCAGTGGCAAGCCGATGCCGACAGCAAACAGAAGCGCGCTCGCCGTAAGCCAGAGATGTTCGAGCGTCAGTCGCGCGATCTCCCATGCGTGCTCGGCGAGAAAAGGCATCATGCTTTATATCCATGATTTACGGCGGCAACGTAATCTTTCACGTGAACATTTTCGGAGCACAGAACATCTGCTGCGGCCAGATCAGCCACAATCTTCCCCTGCTCCAGAAACACAACTCTCTCGGCCAGCGCGAGCGCCTCTTTCAGATCATGCGTCACCAGCAGGACGGTCTTCCGCAGCCGCTTTAGCAGGTCTTTCAGCATTGCCTCCAGTTCGAGACGCGCCAGCGGATCGAGTGCCCCGAAAGGCTCGTCCATGAGCAACACATCAGGCTGCCCAGCCAGCGCGCGCGCCAGTCCTACGCGCTGCTTCTGCCCGCCTGAGAGCTGCCACGGATACCGTCCGCGATACTCGGAAAAATTCAGTCCGACCAATTCGAGCGTCCCGGCGGTTTGGGAAGTAATTTCGTTTTTTGCGCGGTGAGCCAGTTCCAGAGCCAGCCCGGCGTTACGCTCGACGGTCATGTGAGGGAACAGTCCGGACCCCTGAATCACATAGCCGATGCCTCGGCGCAGTTCGACCGGATCGGTCGCGGCCACGTCTCGACCGCTGACCAGTACCTGCCCCGACGAAGGCTTAGCCAGCCCATTAATCATCCGTAGCAGAGTAGTCTTACCGGCTCCGCTGCGGCCCAGCAGAGCGGTTGTGGTTCCTGCCTCAATCCGCAGAGAAAGCTCGTGCAGCAAAACATGCCCGCCGGCGAACGAGTAGCTTACCTTCGCAAACTCAACCTCGCCAGTGGGCATGTTTCCTGCCTGAAAAC
>WQYS01000387.1 GCA_009781125.1 Acidobacteriaceae bacterium
CTCCGCCAGATTAGTCTGCTGCAAGACGATGC
The DNA here is from genome assembly GCA_009781125.1 of Acidobacteriaceae bacterium. Next base: position 33 of record WQYS01000387.1, read on the forward strand.
GCGGCGGCAGGTACACGCCGCCGTTGGCAATAGTCGATACCATCGCCGCCAGTTGGATCGGCGTCACACCAATCTCCTGCCCGATGGCCAGATACAGGATACTCGCCGGATCCCACATGCGCGGACTCCGCAGCAGGCCCCGCGTCTCGCTGGGAAGCTCAATGCCGGTGCGCTCGCCGAAGCCGAAGGCTTTCATGTACTCGTAGAACTTGTCCGGCCCCAGCTTCAGCGCCATCTTGGCCGCGCCCACATCGCTGGAGTGTTCGAGCGCGTACTGCACCGTCACCTTGCCGAAATGGTCCGACTTATCATCATGCAGCGTGCTGCCGTACATGGTCATGGCGCCGCCCTGGCAATCGACGATATCGGTCGGCTGCACGCCCGCGCTGTCGATGGCCGCCGCATACGTCACCAGCTTGAAGGTCGAACCCGGCTCGTAGACATCGCTGACCGCAAGATTCTTCAGCATATCCGGCTGTATGTTCCGCTGGTCGTTGGGATCGAATCGCGGCGAGATCGCCAGCGCCAGAATCTGCCCCGTGTGCGGATCCTGCACCACCACGGTGCCGTGCAGAGCCTTCACCTTCTTCATCTGCGCGTCGAGCGCGCGCTCGGCCATGTACTGAATGTTGGCGTCGATGGTGAGCACCAGATTCTGCCCCGGCACCGGCGGTTTCTCTTCGCTATCGAGCGTGTGCTGCCTGGCGTCGATCGCCTTCAGTATGTGTCCGGGCGCGCCGTGCATCTCTTTGTCGAATTTGAGTTCAAGGCCGCCCAGCCCCGTATCGTCGGCTCCGACATAACCCAGTACCTGCGCCGCCCGGTCGTCGCCAGGATAAAACCGCTTGCACTCCTTCTTAAAGTCGATCCCAGCAATATGAAGGTATATCCCTGTCAGATTCAGTTCCTTCACTCGCCTGGCGGCGTCAGCGCTGACCTTGCGTGTCACCCAGGCAATGTCCTCTGAAGAGTTGAACCGGTTCAGTATCTGCTTTTCAGTGGTTAAGCTGTCCCGCGGATCGGTATGAACGATGCGGGACAGCATCTCCGCCGCGCTTTTGCGGTTGTCGCCCAGCTCGGACGGCACTGCGTAGATGCTGTCGATCAGATGAAAGTCGATTTCCTGCGGATCCAGGTCCAGTTTCTTCACCCGTTCGGCGGTCTTGGCGTCGATCCGTCGCGCCACCCAGGCAAAGTTCTTCTTCGGAACGTTGAACCGTTCCAGCATCCGCTCTTCAGAGGTGAAGACATCCCGTGGATCGGAATGAACGAGCAGGGACAGCATCCTCGCCGCGCTTTTGCGGCCGTTACCCAACTTTGACGGGTCCACAGCGATGCTGTCGACCTTCACGGTCAGCGCCAGGCCTTTCAGGTTGCGGTCAAGAATCACGCCCCGCTGCGGAGCGACATCGGATACAACCTGCTGTTGCTTGGCAGCCTCTCCTACCCAATGCTTGTGGCAGATCACCTGCAACCACACCAGCTTCGCCCCCAGAGCGCCCGTCCAGAAACAAAAAAAGAACGCCACCCAGACAAACCGGATTCTTCTGATAGGAGCGGTCATCGTCTGCGGTGGCGTCGTATTCATCACGTTATTCCCTTGTCACTCCGAGCGAAGCGAGGAGCGTGCTTGTTGCCTGGAACGGCAAAATATCAGGTGCTTGCGAAGGGACCATGCACGCCATACTCTCACCTGGGCGTGGGTGGCAGAGGAGGGAGAAGCACGTTCCTCGCTTCGCTCGGAATGACAAGGGTTAAAAGCAACGGAATGATAAGGAGAAAACATATCGAACACTCAGAACACGGCCCTCGTGTCTCCTTCTACTGTTGAGCGACTGGCGACGGAGTTCTGACCTCCGCCACGGTTGAACCGGATGTATCGACATCCAGGGGAATAATCTGTCCAGGCTCAGGGGCTCTCAACCCCAACTGGCTGGCGAGACGGTCGATCCGCTCGATATTGGTCAACTGTTCCTCACTCAAGCGAAGCCGGCTGTTCTCCTCTTGCAACTGCTTCAGTTGCTGCTTCTGCACCTCGACTTCATATCCGATCTTGATGGCCGAAAAATGCTGCCACACGTAGACCATCACCAGCACGAACAACATGCTCATCACGATGGCAAACTGGCGCATCTCGCGCTTGCGCTCCGGATCGTCGGCCTTCACCAGCCTGGTGTTGTCGATGTGCTTGGCGAAGAAGACCTCAGGCGTTGGCCCGCGCCGCGCCCTCCGCTGCGCCTGAAACAACTCGCGGTTCCGTTCCTCTACAGACTGAGTGTTGCGGCGGACCTTGCGCGCCGCCATCATCTCCATCTGCTCGCCTAACATTGCCCCTGCTATCGCCGAAGCTGCCATCGTACTCACCTCAAATACTTCCTGCTAAACTCTCTCTTGTCTGAATCCGCTCTCCCTGCGGCCCGCTCTGCTGCCCGCATCTTTGCGCTTCTGGAGCGCGGGTTCCTCATCTGCTCTTCCTCGCCCGCCACGGCGGGCTTCTTCGTCAAAACCTCGTACACACCGTTCCGGCTGCCATCGCGGAACGCATCCTTTACCAGCCGGTCCTCCAGCGAGTGAAAGCTGATCAGCACCAGCCTTCCCCCCGGCTTCAGCAGAGATGGCGCGCTCTCAAGCAGCGACCGGATCTCTCCCAGCTCGTCGTTCACATAAATCCGGAGCGCCTGAAAGGTCCGCGTCGCGGGATGAATCTTCTCGCCTTTCATTGCCGGGGCCGCAGCCGCTACGATACGAGCAAGTTCTCCCGTCGTCGTAATCGGCCGCGCCCGGACAATGGCTCTGGCAATTCGCCGCGACCTCCTTTCCTCTCCGAGTTCGTAAATCAGGTTGGCGAGTTCGTTTTCGTCCGCCTGATTTACCACCTGTTCAGCCGTCAGTCCGCCGCGCAAATCCATGCGCATGTCCAGCGGGCCTTCCGACCGGAAACTGAATCCTCTGTGCGCCTCGTCCAGTTGCAGGCTGCTGACGCCGAAATCAGCCAGCAGGCCGTCCAGACCTCCCGGTTCGACCTCCTCGCCAACCTGCGAGAACGCCTTCGGCACAAACACAACCTCAGGCATCTCCGCGCCAAGCTCAGCGCGAACTTCATCCAGCCGGGCTTTGGCCAACTCCATCGCCTCAAGGTCACGGTCGAAACAGATCAACCGCCCATTCGGCCCGAGTCTCTTTGCAATCCCGGCAGAGTGCCCCGCCAGCCCGACCGTCGCGTCTACATAGACGCCGCCCGGACGCA
>WQYS01000388.1 GCA_009781125.1 Acidobacteriaceae bacterium
CGAACTGGTTCTCTCCCTCGAGGTCCCAGTCCAGCAGAATCGCCGAGTACGATGGATCGCTGGTGACCAACGAAAGTCCGTCCTCGGGAGTCGATGTGCGCACGACCTCGTAGCCCTCGTCGCCGATGGCCTCTACGAGCCTCTCCATCGCCCGGTCGGAGACCGAGTCCGTGCCACCCACCTCGCTTGCAATCAACAAAACCCAGCGACCTTCGCTCATTCCACCTCACACGCTATATTTCGACAGTGTATAGCGATTTTTACACACGAATACACGTACACAAATGAATTGTTCTGCGCAGATTTCTACACGGCCAGTAACCCGGTTGCACCCTTTGACTTGAGCTCTTCGGCCACTCGCCGGCCCAGCTCTTCGGCTGGAGCGGAAAGAGGAGTTTCCACATCGACGTGAGCCATGGTTTCTCCGTCGGTGGCAACAACCTGGGCAATCATGCGCCACTTTTCAGACTGAGCAAAGCAGTGCGCGCCAATGGGGACAGAACATCCTCCGCCGAGAGCAGCCAGCGTCGCGCGCTCTGCCTCAATGGCGTAACGAGTCTCCTTGTGGTCGAGAAAAGCCAGAGCCTTGCGAATCGCCGCGTCGCGCTCCGTAGAAGAAGCGCGCGTCTCGATAGCGAGCGCTCCCTGGCCGGGCGAAGGGCACAGCTCCTCCGGAGCGAAGCGCTGATGAACCCACTCGGTGCGTCCCAGGCGGTCAAGGCCAGCCGAGGCCAGCACCAGAGCGTCGCACTCGCCTTCATCAAGTTTTCTCAGGCGTGTGTCGATGTTGCCGCGAATATCGACAAAAACCACGTCGGGGCGAAGCGCAAGAATCTGCGCGCGGCGGCGTGGACTTGTGGTTCCGATGTGTCCTCTGGCAGGCAGCGTGTGCAGCGCCCAATACTGCTCGCAAACCCAGGCGTCGCGGGCGTCGGCGCGCTTCGGGATCGCCGCCAGCGTGAACTGCGGAGCAAGCTGAACCGGCAGGTCCTTCAGCGAATGCACGGCCAGGTCGATACGGTTGGCTTCCAGCGCCTCTTCGATCTCCTTGATGAAGATGCCTTTGCCGTCTACATTCGCGGGCGTGGCAAAGCCCGTCTGTTGCATGCGGTCGCCGGTGGTGCGGATAATCTCAATCTCGGCGCGGTGTCCGGCGTCGAGAAGCGCCTGACGGATAAAGTTGGCTTGCCAAAGCGCAAGCTGAGAGCCGCGCGAGCCAATGCGGAGAGTAAGCTGTTCGCTGTTCATGCCATCCTAAGAATACGAGAATCCGGCACAATCTGCGCAGCAATTATCACAGGTGCTGTGACGATGTTCGGGTGCCCCATCCTTGCGCAGTTTCATCGCGCAAGGGTGGGAATGTAAACTGCTCGACTCGCCATTGTTCAGATAAAAACAGGGTTGATTGAGCGTTCGTGATTCCCACCCTTCGCTGCGCTCAGGATGGGGCACCCGCTCTATCGTGGCCGGTATGAGTTTATGGTTGCTGCGGGAGCTGCGAGGTGTTCCAGCCGCCGCCGAGCGCTTTGATGAGCAGCACGCTCGACTCCAGACGGCGGCGTGTTAGATCGATGTCGTTGCGCTCGTTCTGCAGCAGAGCGGTTTGCCATGTAATCACTTGCAGGTAGGTGTCCACGCCACCTTCGTACCGGATGTTAAAAAGATCGAGCGACTGCTGTGCCGACGCTGTGGCCGCGCGTTGCTGGTCGGCCTGAATCTCCAGTCCATGCAATGTGCTGAGGCTGTCCTCAACCTGCTGAAACGCCGTGAGCGTCGTCTGCCGGTAGGATGCGACCGTGGCATCGTACTGCGCCAGCGCGATCTCCGAGGTTGCCTGCCGCCGTCCGTGATCGAACAGTGTCTGCGAGACCGTAGCGCCTACGGCAAAGAACCGGCTCGGCCAGGTAAACCAGTTCACCATCGAGGTTCCGAGCAGGCCAGCTGTGGTCGGAATCGTAACCGTAGGATAAAACGCGGCCTTGGCTATGCCGATCTGTTCGTTGGCGGCGGCCATGCGGCGCTCGTCGCCGGCGATGTCGGGGCGTCGCTCCAGCAGCTCGGAGGGCAACGCGCCGGGGATCGAAGGAATGGCCGGAGGCGTGACCGTCACCGGACTGCGAGGCACGGAAAACTCCGAAGGCGGCTTGCCGATCAGGACGGCAATAGCGTGTTCGAACTGCGCCCGCTGGATATCGACATCGGTGGCCTGCACCAGTGCGGTCTGCAACTGCGTGCGCGCCTGGGTGACGTCGGAGAGCGGCGAAGCGCCTCCGTTATAGCGATCCTCCGTCAGTTTCAGCGCGTCCTGAAAGGCGCTGACGGTGTCGTCGAGCAGCTTGCGTTGCGCATCGGCGGAACGCAGATCGAAGTAATCGACCGCCAGCTCCGCGTGCAGCGAGAGCCGCGCCGTCTCAAGGTCCGCGGCGGCGGCCTGCGCCTGCTCGCGCGCCTGAGTGATGGTGCGGCGAATGCGTCCCCAGAGGTCGATCTCGTAGTTGAGATCGATAGGAAGAATGAAATCGCCTTCTCCCTGATTGACGCCGCTTTTATTAACGTAAGGCTGATTGTAGGATTCGCGCACCGCTCCCGCGCTGGGCGAGACTCCGATGGTTGGAGCCATATTCGCCCGATAGAATTTGACATTGGCGCGGGCGGCGCGGATGTTGGCTTCGGCCTGCTTCAGCGTCTGGTTGGCAGGCTCGATCTGCGTCTCCAGATCGTTGAGCTGCTGATCGCCGAAGATCGTCCACCAGTCTCCCTTGAGTTGTGTATCGCTGGGTTGTGCCACCTTCCATCCCTTTCCGGGATCAAAGTTCTGCGGCAGAGTCTCTTTGAACTCCGGCGCCAGTGGAGTGGAAGGACGCACATACTCAGGCCCGACGCGGCACCCGGCAAGAGCCATCGAAACGGCAACAACACTGGACCCAGCTACAAACCAACGGCGCATTCTGTCCCCTTAAGACCGTCCCACCGCAGGAGCGCTCACGCGCACGCGCGCGCCGCTCGTCAAAGAATCCGGCGGATCGACAATAACCTGATCCTCGCCGGTGAGGCCGCTGGTTACCTCGACCGTGTTGCCGTAGTCGTGGCCTATCGTGATCGGAACCAGGATGGCGCGATTGCCGCGCACCACCGCCACGCGCAGGCCCTCGGCGCGGAACAGCAGCGTGTTCGAGGGAATCGTCACGGTATGACCGGCGGCAGGGAAGTGGAAGTGCACGAAGACGTAAGCTCCCGGCAGCAGCGTGCCTTTGGAGTTGTCGATGTC
>WQYS01000389.1 GCA_009781125.1 Acidobacteriaceae bacterium
AAGAATGCCGATGGGAACGTCGCGTTTCGGATTCCTGCACTCCTCGCTGGCCGTCGAGACGGAATCAAATCCAATGTAAGTGAAGAAGATGATCGAGCCGCCCGCCAGAATGCCGCTCCACCCGTTCGGCGAGAAGGGCACGTAATTGTTCGGATGAATAAAGCTGATGCCGAAGAAGACGAACAGAAGAATGGCGGCAATCTTCACCATCACCATCATGTTGTTGGTCCGGGCCGACTCGCGGATGCCGCGCACCAGCACCACGGTCAGCAGCAGCACGATGAGGAATGCTGGAATATTGAACCCCGCGTGCCATCCGGGAGCGTAGATGTCGTGTCCGGCAAGGTCCTGCAGGCCCAGCGGAAGATACGCCGGCGACAGCCACTTGGGCGAGATGTGCAGCCCCAGCCAGTCCATCAGATCGACCACGTGAGCGGCAAAGCCCACGCTGACGCTCATGTTGCTGAAGGCGTACTCGAGGATCAGGTCCCAGCCGATGATCCACGCCACCAGCTCGCCCAGCGTGGCGTAGGTGTACGTGTAGGCCGATCCGGCAATGGGAATCATGCTGGCCAGCTCCGCGTAACAGAGCCCGGTCAGCGCGCAAACCCCAGCCACCAGCAGCAGCGAAATCGCCAGAGCCGGTCCCGCTCCGGGACGGCCTCCGACCATTCCGCCTGCGTGTCGCAGCCCGTTCACGATGAGGTCGATGACCGGCGAGTTGATCCACCGCTCGGCAGAGGCCGGATTGCCTCCGATAGCCGTGCCAATGACGGTAAAGATGCCCGATCCGATCACGGCGCCGATGCCGAGCGCAGTCAGGCTCACCGGCCCCAGAGTCTTCTTGAGCGCGTGCTCGGGCCGTTCTGATTCTGCAATCAGCTTTTCGATCGACTTCGACTGAAAGATTTGTCTGGCCAGAGCGCTTGCTCCTAGAACGAATTGGCTGGCACGAATCCGGGTGCCCCATACATGACGCAGTTTTATCGCGTCATGTATGGGATCTTCACCCTATCGACATCCCTCCCGCACATGGGTCGCCGCGGCGACAAACTGCCATGTACGGGGCACCCAGTTCTAACTCGCAACAGAACTTTAGCGCTTCGACTGGCCGCGCGCCATCTTGCGGACCTTCGACTTGTGCGATCCGCGCTCGTAAGTGCGCTTTGCCTTGGGAGCGGCCTTCGAGCGCGCTGCCCGCTTGACCTTCTTGCGCTCCAGCTTATCGGTAATGCTCTTGGTGTTTGCCATGAAACTTGTTGGTCTCTCTTTGTGAATGAAGAATGTTTTTCCAAAGCCGACGATGCTGCCTAGAGGCGCTCCAGTTGGGCAAACCTCTCTACCAGCTTCTTCATGCCGTGCTTTAAAAATTGTACTGTAATCTTCGCGTCATCCCCATCGCTATCGCGATGAAAGACGATGCCTTCCCCGTATTTCGGGTGCCAGACCTTGTTTCCCTTGCGCAGAACCGCCTTGGCTGCGGGCGTTTCATCGGCCATCTCCGGCTTTCGGGGCTTCTCTCCTCGACCAGAAAAAAAGTTGGCAATGTTATCGCTGGAGCTTCCGGATGAGGCTCGCTGGGTCCGCTGGGTCCGCTGGTCCTCGTCCTCATAGCTCCAGTGCCGTTCGCCCGCTTCGTGGTCCCTGCCGCGCCCATACTGATTGGCCTTCGGATACGGCGTCGCATACGGCCTGCCATAACCCGAAAACTGCGGCCGGGCCAGAGAACTCAGTGGGCTTCCCAGGTCTTCGATCAGGCTGCTGGGAATCTCCTCCAGAAAGCGCGACCCCAGCGTCTGCTCGGGAGCGTCGCTGCCGTAGCGCCGCCGGTAGCGCGCCCGCGTCAGGATCAGCGTATTCATGGCGCGCGTCATGCCCACGTAGCAGAGCCGCCGCTCCTCTTCGAGTCCAGCCGGGTCGAGCATGGTGCGTCCGCTGGGGAACAGCCCCTCCTCCATACCGGCAAGAAACACCAGCGGAAACTCCAACCCCTTGGCCGCATGCAGGGTCATCAGCGTCACGCGCGCGTCGGCGGAGTAGCTGTCCGTATCGCTGGCCAGCGCCGCGTGGTCGAGAAACTCCGCCAGGGTCTCACCACGCTGCCCGGCGTCCTGCGCCGCGTTGGCAAGTTCCTTCAGGTTCTCGATGCGCGAGAAGCTCTCGGGCGTCCCTTCGTCTTCGAGCGCGCGAATGTAGCCGCTGCGGTCGTTGAGGAACTTAATCAGTTCAGGCAGCGTAGCCGGACCACCGGGCTTCCGAAACGCAGGTTCAGCATCGTGCTGGGCATCATTCTGGGTGCCCCATTCATGGTCGCCGCGGCGACTTTTATCGCGCATGGGTGGGGTCCGGCGGGTCTTCTTCGGTGCAAGATTGATGAACGGATTGAAACTGGCCGCGTCAATCGAATCCTGCGGAGAATTTTCTGGTGCTTCAGACCCCACCCATGCCTTCGGCATGAGTGGGGCACCCAGGTTTTCTTCCGCAATCTCAGCGTCAAATCCAAAATCGAAGCTCGTGTCCGATACATTCTCCGCCGATTCCTCGGTGGCTGCTATATCCGACAACTCCGTATCCTGCTGAACATCCTCGGCCAGCTTCTCGGCAAACTCAGCGTTCATCATGGCGCGAGCATCTTCGATCAGCCGCCGGAAGCCGCTGAGCGCAGTCAACGCCCGCTGCGGAAGCAGCCGCTCGGCCAGCGTGCGTTCGATGGCGTCCCAGGTGCTCATGCCGGTGGCCAGAGCCATCCGCTCCAGCGTCTCCAGCGTGGTCTTGCCGATGCCGCGCGCCGGAGAATTAATCACCCGCTGCAAGGCGATCGAGTCGTGCGGATTCTGCACCAGCTTCATGTAGCTGAGCAGGTCCTTGACCTCGGCGCGGTCGTAGAAGCTGAAGCCTCCGACCATGTTGTACTGAATCCCATAACGCCGCAGCGACTCTTCCATCAGGCGGGACTGCGCGTTGGTCCGGTACAGAACGGCGCAGCGAGATTCATCGTCCGCCTGCCGCAGAAAGCTCTGAATGCGATCCGCGATAAACAGCGCCTCGTTCTCGCCATCGGGAGCCTCATAGTATCCGATCGGCACGCCGCCTTCGCGCGAGGTCCACAGCGTCTTCCCCTTGCGCTGCTTGTCATTGGCCACGACGGCGCTGGCGCCCTCCAGAATGACCTCGGTCGAGCGGTAGTTCTGCTCCAGGCGAATCGTCTTTGTGTTGGGAAAGTCCTTCTCGAAGTCGAGAATGTTGTTAATGTCGGCTCCGCGCCA
>WQYS01000390.1 GCA_009781125.1 Acidobacteriaceae bacterium
CCGCGCGAACGGCCTCGAGCACGCGCGACGAGTGGCCATGCGCGGCGTCGATGGCCAGAGCATCGACGCGGGCCTTAATCAGTTCGCCGGAGCGCTCCAGAAAATCACCCGTAGAGCCGATCGCTCCGGCGACGCGCAGACGTCCCTGCGAGTCCTTGCACGCATTCGGATACTTCAGCTTCTTCTGAATGTCCTTGACCGTGATCAGGCCCTTCAGCTCGTAGTCGTCGTTGACGACCAGCAGCTTCTCGACGCGGTGCTTGTGCAGAATCTGCTCGGCCTGCTCCAGCGTGGTGCCGACGGGGACCGTGATGAGGTTCTCCTTCGTCATGACCTCATCGATCAAGAGATCGGTGCGCGAGACGAAGCGCAGGTCGCGGTTGGTCAGAATGCCGACCAGCTTCTTATTCTTGGTCACCGGCACGCCGGAGATCTTGTAGCGGCGCATGACATCGAGCGCGTCGGCAATCGACTGCTCGGGCGAGATGGTCACCGGATCGACGATCATGCCGCTTTCGGAGCGCTTGACCTTATCGATCTCGCCGGCCTGCTGCTCGATGGTCAGGTTGCGGTGCACGACGCCCATGCCGCCCTGCTGCGCCATGGCGATGGCCAGGCGCGACTCGGTCACGGTATCCATGGCCGCAGAGATCAGCGGAGTGGCCAGCCGGATGCGCCGCGTCAGTTGCGTCTCGGTGCTTACCTGGGTGGGTACAACCTCGCTGTAGGCGGGAACTAGAAGAACGTCGTCAAAGGTCAGGGCTTCGGGAACGGGTGTTTGAATCATAGGATTAACCGCATATTGTACCGCTCCGCGCGTGAAGTGCAAAACCGGAACTCAGAAGCGCGAACGGTACGCGCTCTATTTTTGAATCACCTGGCTACTGATACACGCATCCCTGGTCATTGCAGACCGGCCCATGAGAGGAGCTGCTGGACTTCTCCAGCACGCTCACGTCAACGCCCTTCGTTTTGAGGAGGTTGACAGCGTCAAGCAGGGCAGGTTTAAAGTTTGGACTATTCCGCGCCTTTGTTAAGTCCCTGGAGCAATCCTGCAATATCTTCGGCGTGCTTGCCTGAGGCAGATAACAAGGAGAATTCTCTGGAATCGTCTTGGAAAGAACCATTCCTTCGATCACCATGGAAAGTCTTTGCGTCGTTTTTTCCCTGCCGTCCAGCATCTTCGGAATGAATTCCTTCAACTCATTTTCCACTGCCTGCGCATAATCATCCGCAAAAACGCAGTCTGAAAATTGAACTGTACCGTCTGCCACTTTAGGCCTTTCGCACATAAGCACAACTTGTTGTCCCTTTTTCAGTTGCTTGATTCGTTCGATAAGTTGCGGATTCAGAGTGTCAGAGAGGAGAGTATTAAGGTCGGGAGTATCCGATAACGATCGCAGGATATATTCATTGAAGGTGGTCTGGATACTATGCGACCTCCCACGCAGCATAACGTAAGGAGTGTTGCCGTCTTCACCATTGACGCTATCGACGGTTCCAAACACACGCACCCTGAACATTATCCTGTCGGCCTCGTCGGCAACGACATTGTCAGCAATAACGTTGACAGCGCCGCCCCCGAAAGTTGATTCTCCCCCACGAGCAAAGGAAGCTGCATCCATGTCCAGCAACCTCGATAGCAGCATGTTCTCCTTCGAGTCCAACGTGTAACCAGCTATCGTCTTTGCCGGTTCAACCGCTGCCTTTTTGACCGTTCCTTCCTGCGGTTTTCCATTCCCGCCGATAATCACCCCGATGATGACAAGAACGACGAAGAGAGCAAACACACTGCCCACTGCAATCAGGGCTATCTTCAGGCCCTTGCCGGAGCCTTTGGCCGGAACGGGAGGCATCGTGAATGATTCTGATGGCAATCCCGCAAGAGTCGGCGGGGGAGCACTTACGATCGGAGCGCCGGAGGCAGGTACGGCCTGAGCCCCCGTAATTGCGGCCAGAATCTTATATGCCTTTGTACGGTTATAAGTGTCGGTCATGTGCCGGATGCGAATCGCGTCGATCAGCCACCAGATACACCAACCTCCAGCGGTAAAAAACTTCAGCAGCCCGGTCCATACTTTCCCCAGCACAAAGCGGTCGACAGCAAACAAGCCCAGAAAAATGGAGAGGAATAGCATGGTGTTGCGGTTTTTATGAACCCGCTGGTATTGGGCCTGAAACATCAGTTTCTGTTGATCTGTAAGTCCTGACATCAGTTGCTGCTGTTCATACACGCTGAACTCCGCCATTCTGCCTTCTCCTGCTTTTACTATTAGGGTGCGGGCATAGTATCGTATCGGCGCAACACTTTGCAATCGCTCAAAATTCCTGCGCGGAACCGTCTGAAATCAATAGTCGAAGTTGAAATCAACCCCAAATCGATGTATTATCAAATTGCGGGTTGTATCTTCCATTGCCGTGAGCGCACCGGCTGATTGGCGGAAGAGACGAGTGGGCTACAGCCCACTTTTTATTTGCTCCTAAATACTTCCTGCCGAAAGATTGCATCGAAGGCGTTATGGCACTGAATTTGGAAACAATACGGGCAACCGCCGAGCGTGTAGCCGCCTCGCACCAACTCGATCTGGTCGGCATCGAGTTCCTGGGCGCGGGCAGGTTCCGCACCCTGCGCGTCTTTATCGAGAAGAACGCCGAGGCGCGCGCGCAGCTTGCTGAAGCCGCTACACTGCCTGAAGGCGTTGCCGTCGAGAGCCTCTCCGGGGTGAGCCACGAGGACTGCTCCAGCTTCGCCCAGGACTTCGGAACCGTGCTCGACGTCGAAGACCTCATCCCAGGAGCCGAGTACACACTCGAAGTTTCGTCTCCCGGACTCGACCGCAAGCTGACCAGGCCGGAAGACTTCACCCGCTTTCAGGGAAGCCTCATCAAGCTCAAGACATATACTCCGGTCGAGAACAACCGGCAATGGCAGGGCCGTTTGACGCAGTTCAAGGACGGCGTGCTGACCATCGATATCAACGCCGCAAAGCAGAAGGGCAAGGGGAAGAAACTCCTCGCGGAAGCCACCGTCGAGATTCCTCTGGCCAACATCGAGAAGGCCAATCTGGTCGTAGAGTTCTGAAAGGCTCTCGCGACTGAAGACGCGCCGCGAAGCATCAGCGCGGAGCACGTCACCACAAGGGAAGTAAGCAAGAAGAAGGCAGAGAAGCGATGGCAAGTGCTTTGTATCGATCCATAGAGATTCTGAGCCGGGACAAGGGCATCGATCCGGCGATCGTCGTCGGCGCGGTCGAG
>WQYS01000391.1 GCA_009781125.1 Acidobacteriaceae bacterium
GGGGGAAGCTATGCGCAGCCGTATGGCCAACTGATAGGCTGGCAGGCCAACGTGCGCCAGTTCGTGGAAGGCCGCAAGACCGCGCGCGAAATCCTGCACAAGGAGATTGATACATTCCTCTCCGAAGAGCTTAGCTTCCATCCGCAAATGCCGCAGCTACTTAAGCTGTGCGGATTCAAATCCGCGTCGTTGCAGGTTGAGAACAATGGCTCGCTGCCGACGATCGATAAGGCGATCATCAATTGGCAGGGCCTCGACAAGAGCAGTATCCCTACGATTCCGACGAACCCCTGGATGATCATCATTGATAAACAATACAAGTCCCTGGCCCCCTACCTCGACCAGCAAGCGAAGGAGCAGGGCGCGCTGCTGATGATCTGGCATGAAATCTGGCCGCCGGGCGTGGATTGGGGCTCGTCCTATATGCCGTTTGACGAGGGCTTCAAATCTCTGGAACACGAGGGTGCTACATCCATCGGACTCAGCGAATACCTGAACCGGCGAATCAAAGAGCCTATTGCGGACACTCGTTACTTCGCAATGGAGGACGCCGGGTCAACCTTCGGATGGCCAGAGGATAAGGGGCTGCTATGGGAACACATCGGCGGATGGGGATACGAGGGAGATGCTCTGCTGAAGGAGAACCGGCGCGCTGAGCACCAGATGCATGCCGCCGAACTGCTGTTGTCGCTTGCGCCTAACGCGCAGCGCTCAGGCCGGATGGACAGTCTATGGAAGAAGCTGATGATGACTCAGAACCACGACTGTCTCATCGTGAGCGGGTATCCGGCGGAATATGGAAATATTCTTGGCACCAATCTTCAAGTAACGAAGGCCCTGATTGCCGAGATAGATGCTGAGCTGCCGAAGCTGCGCATGGCTGTTCTTGAAAAGTTGTCGAAGGCTGCAGGCTCAGAAAACGGCGTAGAGATCGTATGTCAGAACACGTCCAGTGTTTCAGTGCGCCAGCCGGTCGTCGTTGAGCTCGCTGCGGAAGACGCGGCTGGATATACATTGGAGTGCGGCGATGAGAAAGTAGAGCTTCAGCGCATCGCTCCGCAGTATGCAAACTCTCCGGCTTCCTGGGTAGGAGTTGCCGAGCTGCCGCCCTGCGGCATGAAGGCATACAAACTTCGCAAAAGCGCAGCACAGCCCGCGAAGCCCGCGTCGGCTGCCACGAACATAAGTAATCAATATTACTCGGTCGAGTGGGATGCCGTGCGCAAGGCGTTCTCGATTCTGGACCGCGAGAAGAACCGTTCGATTCTGTTCCGGCCATTCACGGGAGACATTACTCATCTCAATGAGACATTCTGGGCGTCTCCGAATGTGAATGAGAAGTTCCGGGCCAAGAACTTTGATGAGGTTTCTTTTGCCAGCAAGGTTGAGTCGGCGGGTCCCGTGTATCAGGCGATCTCGATTCGCGGCAATATTCTTACGCAAAACACCACGGACGAGCCGGCGGCGTGGGCCGCAGCGCGCGTGGTGCTTTACGAGGGACTCAAGCGCGTTGATTTCTTTGCTGAGTTGTACACCAATCCGCAGATGGGCTTTCTGACACTGGCGGAGTTTGAGGTTGCGCAGGACGGATTCAAGGCATGGTGTGATTTTCCCTTCGGCGAGGAAGAGGCCCACAAAGAGCAGTTTCCCGCGCTGAGTTATGTGCGGCTTCATTCGCCTGAGTTTGCTGTTGTTTTAGCGCACGGAGGCACGCAGCAGTTCTTCCTCGAGAAGAAGGCCGGCAGCACTGTGTTGAAGAACATGGCTGGTCGCGAGACGATGAAAGGCTCCTATCAGTGGCAGTGGTCGATGACAACGGGCGTTTCCTTCACGCCGGAGCAGAGCTACAGATTTGCAGAGGGATTCCGCGCGCCGGTGGTGCAGAAGCATTCGGGGCAGATTACACGGAGTCATTCATGGCTATCGACGAGCAATCCGGCGCTGGTAGTCTTCCGCCTGAACGCGGATGCGGACAAGGTCACAATCTGGCTCATGAACTACTCCGATGCGGCCAGCAGCGGCAAGCTCCTGCTCGCAGATGCGGTGAAGTCATGCCGCCGCGTCGATTTTGAGGGAAGAGTTTTGGAGGGGAAGAAGGCGATTCTGTCCGGGGGCGGCAAGCAGATAGAGTTGGATCTATCGCCGTGGGAGATGGCCTCGCTGGAACTAACCCGCGTATGAGTGCGTGAAGACTGCTTACGGCTGAATTATGGAATATCCAAGGATGGAGATGAATCAATGACATCAAAAACAGCGGGTGGTTGACGCTCTGAGCGGGAAGATGCCCGACCGGCTTCCCGTGACTTCGCATCACATCATGCCCTACTTTCTTGACCACAGCCTGAACGGCATGAAGGAAGACGCCTTCTGGGATGCGTTCGGCCTGGACGCGATTCGCTGGTCAGTGCCGCACAAGCCCGCGCCAGGATCGAAGGACTACGCCGATCCCGAGCAGGGAGCGCTCGGGTTTCTGGAGAGCCGCCGCGTGGCGAACGACAACTGGCACATATTTCCCGAGGACATCTCCGCCGCAGGCCGCAAGATGACGCGCTACCGCTTTGTGACGCCGCGCGGCGAGCTGACCATGGTCGTCGAGGACGCCGAGTACACGGCGTGGGTCACCGAGCCGCTCATCAAGAACAAGCGCGACATCGATCTGATCGCCGACTACGTGACCTCGCCTGTCTGCGACGTGGACGCGCTGAACAAGGTGGTTGACGACTTCGGCGAGCGCGGTCTGGTGCGCGGCCATATCTGCTGCTTCGATGTCTTTGGTCAGCCGGGCTGCTGGCAGGATGCCTGCTGCCTGGTGGGAACCGAGAAGATCATTCTTGAGTCCGCGGACGATCCCGAGTGGGTGTGCGAGCTGCTCAGTATCCTGCAGCGCCGGAAGCTGAACTTTATCCGCTCGCTCAAGGGTGCGCGCTACGACGTGCTGGAGTTTGGCGGCGGAGACGCGTCGGCCAGCGTGATTTCGCCGCGGCTTTTTGACCAATTCGTCGTGCCGTTTGACGCTCCGCTGATCGCCGCCGCGCACGAGGCCGGGCAGCGGATTGTCTATCATCTGTGCGGAAAGATCATGCCCATGCTCAGCCGCGCCATCGAGATGAAGCCGGACGCTATCGAGACCTTCACGCCGGAGGGCATGGGCGGAGACGCCAATTTGAAGAAGGCTCACGCCATGATCGACGGCAAGGTGTGCATGATTGGCGGATTCGATCAGCTGCACTTCTTTACGGGATGCGAC
>WQYS01000392.1 GCA_009781125.1 Acidobacteriaceae bacterium
ACACGAAGCGAAGGAATCCATTCGCCGCGTTTAAGCGAGGATTTTCGCGTTGGTTCGAGCGCACGCGCAACGGCTATGAGAGTCTGTTGTCCTCTGCGATCCAGTCGAGAAGAATCTTTCTGCCCGTGTTTCTCGTTCTCTGCCTGATGACCTTTCTGCTGGTTCCGTGGCTGGGACGGGACTTCTTTCCCAATGTAGATACAGGCCAGATCAAGCTGCACATGCGCGCGCCTACCGGTACGCGCATTGAAGAGACGGCCCGCCTGTGCGACGAGGTGGAAGGCTCGATCCGCCAGACCATTCCGCAGCACGACCTGGAAGGAATTCTGGATAACATCGGACTTCCGATGAGTCCTATTAACCTGACTTACAGCAACTCGGCTCCTATTGGCAGCGGCGACGCGGATATTCTGGTGACTCTCAGTGAGCATCACAAGCCTACGCAGGAGTATGTCAACCAGTTGAGCGAAAGCCTGCGGCGCGAGTATCCGCAGATTACCTTTGCCTTTCTGCCTGCGGATATGGTGAGCCAGATCCTCAACTTCGGCCTGCCCGCGCCCATCGATATTCAGATTACCGGCCCGAACTCGGAGGGCAACCGGCAGTTCGCCAACAACCTGCTGGCCCAGATGCAGCATGTGCCCGGAGCCGCAGACCTGCGCATTCAGCAGGCGTTTAACCAGCCGCGGCTGCATCTGGATGTCGATCGCACGCGCGCTGCCGAGGGCGGATACCGTCAGCAGGACATCGCCAACAACCTGCTGATCTCGCTCAGCGGCAGTCAGCAGACCACGCCTGCGTTCTGGCTGAATCCGAAGAACGGAGTCAGTTACAGCCTCGTGGTGCAGACGCCCCAGTACCGCATGCAGTCGCTGAACGATCTGAAGAACATGCCGATCAACGGGCCCTACGCGCAGCAGCCCGAGATTCTTGCCGACGTCGCCAGCGTGCAGCGCATGCAGGACATGGCCGTGGTCTCGCATTACAACGTGCAGCGAGCGGTCGATATCTACGGCGACGCGCGCAATCGTGACCTGGGCGCGGTAGGCCGCGAACTGGAGCGCATCGTCGATCAGAACCGGAGCAAGCTGCCGGCGGGCAGCCGCATCTTTGTTCGCGGGCAGCTATCGACCATGAGCAATGCGTACATCAACCTGATCGGCGGCCTGGTGTTCTCGATTATCCTTGTGTACCTGCTGATGGTGGTGAACTTTCAGTCATGGCTCGATCCGTTCATCATTATTACGGCGCTGCCCGCTGCTCTGGCCGGAATTGTTCTGTTCCTCTTCATGACCCGCACCACGCTCAGCGTGCCTGCTTTGATGGGCGCGATCATGTGCATGGGCGTGGCTACAGCAAACAGCATTCTGGTGGTGGCCTTCGCCAAGGAGCGGCTGCTCGAACATGGCAGCTCCGCGACCGCTGCTCTCGAAGCAGGTTCGACGCGCTTCCGCCCGGTGCTGATGACGGCGCTGGCCATGATTATCGGCATGGTGCCGATGGCGATGGGCCTCGGCGAAGGCGGCGAGCAGAACGCTCCCTTAGGCCGGGCCGTCATTGGCGGCTTGATTCTCGCTACCATTGCAACCTTGTTTTTCGTCCCCGCGGTCTTCAGCCTGCTGCACAGAAACCATCAGGTGAGTCCCGAGGAAGCCAACACTGATTTTTAGGAGTCCACACGAATGAACACACAGGTGGAGATACCGAAGGATGTCCAGACTCAGCAAGCTGTGCAGTCTCGCCATAGACTGATGCTGCTTGTGGGCGTTGCGCTGGCTGCGTGCCTGGCCGTGGTGATCGTGCACGGAATTCACAGCCGCGTGCAGGCGGAGTCGTCGCTGGCGAAGATCACCGAGGCCAACGCCGTGCTCGCCGTCCGCGCCGCGCATCCGAAGCTGGGCGCTCCCACCGAAGAGCTGGTGCTGCCCGGCAACATCGAAGCCTTTACCGATACGCCGATCTACGCCCGCACCAACGGCTATCTGCGGCACTGGTACGTGGACATCGGCGCGCATGTGAAGGCTGGCGAGCTTCTCGCTGAGATCGAGACTCCGGAGGTCGATCAGCAGTTGAGCCAGGCGCGGGCGCAGCTTGCCACCGCGCAGGCTGACTACAAACTTGCGAAGACCACCGCCGAACGCTGGCAGGACCTGCGCAAGACCGACTCGGTGGCGCAGCAGGACACCGACGAGAAGACCGGCGACATGGAGTCGAAGAACGCCACCATGGAGGCGGCCCGCGCCAACGTGCGGCGGCTGGAGGAGATGCAGTCGTTCCAGAAGATCTACGCGCCCTTTGCCGGAGTCATCACGGCGCGCAACATCGACATCGGCGACCTGATTAACGAAGGCAGCAACGGCACCGCCCGCGAGCTGTTTCATCTGGCCGCGATCAACATGGTGCGCGTTTACGTGGAGGTTCCGCAAGTGAGCGCGCGCGCGGCGCTGCCGGGAACCGTGGCCGAGTTGACCGTTCCCGAGCGGCCCGGCCAGCAGTTTGCCGGCAAGATCGTGCGCACGGCCAATGCTATCAATCAGGCCTCCAGAACCATGCGCGTGGAGGTGGACGTGGATAATCCCGGTGGCGTGCTGGTTCCCGGAGCCTACTCGGTAGTTCATCTGAAGATGCCGAATCCGGTGAGCTCGGTGATCGTGCCGGTGAGCGGCATACTCTTCCGCTCCGAAGGCATGACCGTGGCCGTGGTTGAAGACGGTAAGGTCCGCTTGCAACCCGTGGCCGTTGGCCGCGATTTCGGCGATGAGCTGGAGGTGGTTTCGGGCCTGACGCCGGACGATCAGATCGTGCTCAATCCTCCCGATTCGATTGCCGCAGGCCAGCAGGTTCGCGTAACGGCCATAGGAGCGCAGTGATGCAATACAGATGGATTCCAGTTGCGGCGCTGCTCGTCCTGTGCGCGGGATGCAGGGTCGGCCCCAGGTATCAGGTGCCTGCGGCGGCCACGGCTCCTGCATTCACGGAGCAGCCGCCACAGTCGTTTACAGAGTCGAAGCAGTGGGCGGCGGCAGCTCCTTCCGATGCGTGGTCCAAAGGGCGCTGGTGGGAGGTCTTTCAGAGTCCCGAACTGAACGATCTTCAACAGCAGATCGAGGTCAGCAACCAGACGCTCAAGCGAGCGGAGGCAAACTTCCGCCAGGCCCGCGCGCTGGTGCGCCAGAACCGTTCTGCCGAGTTTCCGGCCATCGCCACGGGAGCGTCCATCACGCGCAACCGCTATTCAGC
>WQYS01000393.1 GCA_009781125.1 Acidobacteriaceae bacterium
AAGGTTGTTGCGTCCATCGAATCGGTGGGAGCCTCGGGAGCCTACTACATCGCCAGCGGATGCGACAAAATCTACGCCAACAACGCCTCGGTGGTGGGCTCCATCGGCGTCATCATGGAGTGGACCAACTACGGCGACCTGCTGCGCTGGGCCAAGCTGAAGAACGTCACCCTCACCGCCGGAGAGCTGAAGGATGCAGGCGACCCCAGCCGCGATCTGACGCCGAAGGAGCAGGCTTACTTCCAGTCGCTTGTAGACAACATGTACAGCCAGTTCGTGAAAGATGTAGCCGAAGGCCGCAACTCCACGCCCGATAAGATCAGGCCGCTTGCCACCGGCCAGGTATGGACCGGCGAGCAGGCGCTTCCGCTGGGACTGATCGACAAGGTAGGCGGCTACCGCACAGCGCTGATCGACACCGCGCGCGAGGTGGGAATCTCGGGCGAGCCGACGGTCGTTCTCCCAGCAAAAAACAAGCGCGGCCTGCTGGCGATTCTGGCCAACGACGGCGAGGATCTGTTCCCAAACCCCAGCCAGTTGCTGAACCAGGCGCCTGGCTTTTACTACATGTGGAAGTAAAGAGACAGGCTAAGTCGCCGAGGACCGGAGTTTAGCCGCTTTTGAGTGGCATTTCTCCCGAACTCTATGGAAATAGACACTTTTTTATCCCCGGCGAACAGCCGCCGGGGATATTTTTGCATCTATCTATGAAATATGGTTCCTTTCTTTGTTACCCCGGTTGCATTTTCTGTTCCAAAACGGAACATCCCGTCTATGATCAACAACTAAGGAAACTAGCTGAGCAGCACCATCCTCTGAGCAAAGGATTCTGTTTATGACAAAAGCTGATCTTGTCGATAAAGTGACCTCTCTGGGCGATCTGACCCGCCGTGATGGCGAGATCATTGTCGACACTCTCTTCGAGTCCGTCATCGGCGCCCTGAAATCAGGTGACAAGATTGAGATTCGCGGCTTCGGCAGTTTCCGCACGCGGCAGCGAAACGCTCGCATCGGACGCAATCCAAAGACTGGAGCCAGAGTCGAGGTTCCCGCCAAGCGCGTCCCCTTCTTCAAGCCGTCGAAGGAGCTGCGCGACTCGGTGAACCCGCATGAGGCGTCGAAGAAGGCCGCCAAAGCGGCCACTGTAGACGCACATCATCCCCCCGCCATGTGACCGCGACTGAGGCTTTTCGGCATATTCCTGCCTATGCAGCGCAGCGCTGCCGAATCATTGTGCCTTCGGCGCTTATATGGGCATTACTCCAACTGCGCTGAGCATTCTTCCTGTCGCGCCACGCTCGGCGCGGTGAGAGAAGTACACTCGCTCGCCAGCCGAGTCATGCGAACACGCAGTGCATCCGCCCACCGTCGCGATCCGCTCTGGCAAAAGCCCCGCGTCCTGAAGCTGACGCCGGTTCGCTTGCCATAAATCGAGATAATACAGTTTTTTGTTATCCGGCGAATCCGCGATCTCCTGAAACAACTCCTCAGCATACGAGAAGGCTGCTCCGAACACCGCCCGGACGTCCTCGTCCACAACATAACAACATGCGCCAACCGCAGGTCCAATGGCGGCCATCAGGTCAGCGGGCTGCGAGCCGTACTCCCTCTGCATCGCTCGAATCCCGTGTTCGGCAATGCTGGCCACCGTGCCGCGCCATCCGGCATGAAAGGCTCCCACGGCTTGCCGAACCGGATCAACAACCAGTACCGGAACGCAATCGGCGGTACCTACGGCAAGCAGGAGATTGGGCACGTTGGTAATTAGACCGTCTCCCTCTAGCACTGCCCTGCCCTCTGTTGTCTCCAACGCCGAGCGGGCGTCTTCGGCGCGGACGGCCAGAACCGCGCCCGAGTGGACCTGCCGGATCGTAACCAGGCGCAAGCCTGCCGCAGACGAACCCGCAACGGCATCGACGAACCTCTTTCGATTCTCCGCCACATCTTTGGGGTCGTCTTCTTTGGTCCAACCCAGATTCAGCGTCTTTCCGCCGTAAACTACAGATTCTCCACCGCTTCTAGTGCTGAAGCCGTGCCTGAGCCAGGCGAAATTCCACTCCGGGGCCTTAAGAATTTGTATACCACCCATGATTTCCTCACTTTTTCAGCGGTGAATTCGTCTTATTCTATAGCGGACAACAACTTGACTCTGTTTCGACACCTGATGCTTCCAGTGTCGGCCTGAGCTGTTACACCCCGAACATCTTGCATCCTGAGCAACGGACCTGTAAGATACCCGCGATTGTAGTACGAGAGTGAATGTGCCTAATCTGACTCCACAACTTCTTCGTTCGCGACTTGGAAAAGTCTGTGTCTCTATCGCCGGCAGCAGTGTCGCCGAGATGCTCGAAAAAGCGACATCCGTAGTTAAAGAGACGCCGTTTGTTGAGTTTCGGCTCGACTATCTTGAGAAACCTTTGCTGGCGCTTCCGAAGTTGAAGGCCTTTCTCACGGCAAATCCCACCGTGACCGCCATAGCAACCTGCCGCCGCGAGAACAATGGCGGAAGGTTTTCCGGCCCGGTCGCCGCCGAGATGGAGGTTCTCTCCAAGGCCGCAGCGGCAGGATTTCACATCGTTGATCTCGAAGTGGAATCAGCGGAGTCAACAAAAAAGGCAGAGTTACAAAAGTTACGCGAGTCCGGCGTGGCTCTGCTCATCAGTCACCATGACTTTCAGGCGACCAAAGACCTCGATGAGGTCTACAAGCGCATCGCGCGCTTTCATCCGGAGTTCATCAAGATTGTCCCGACGGCGAAGACGCTGGCCGACAACATCACGCTGATGCGGCTGATCGAGCAGGCCAGCGAGCACTCGAACATCATCGGCATCGCCATGGGCGAGGCGGGCATCATCTCGCGCGTGCTTGGGCTGCGCGCGGGCAGCGCGTTCACCTTCGCAGCGGCGTCCGCAGGAGACGAGACCGGACCAGGACAGATCGCCGCGCGCACCCTCTTTGAGACCTACCGCATCGACCGCATCGACACGGCCACCAAGGTCTATGGAGTCGCGGGCAATCCCATCAAGAGTTCCCTCTCCCCGCTCATGCTGAACACGGCGTTTCAGCGCGAGACCGTGAATGCAGTCTATCTTGCGCTCCAGACCTCCAAGGTAAGCGATCTCATCAAGCTGGCCGAGAAGGTTCCTCTACAGGGCTTCAGCGTCACCATGCCGCATAAGCAGGAGATCATGAAGTATCTGGAGAAGACCGACGCTCTCTCCGCCAAGATCGGCGCCTGC
>WQYS01000394.1 GCA_009781125.1 Acidobacteriaceae bacterium
CGGTGTCTTTATCGTTCGCGCTCGGTCACAACGCCTTACCATTGTTGAGGCTTTGAAGCGCTACATTGCCGAAGTTACGCCGACCAAACGGCCTCAGTCTCAAATTGGAGATCGTCAACGTGCAGTCATTCTATCCAAACATCTGGGCAGGTATTGGCTGGCAGCGTTGACGCCGGAGATTGTTACCAAGTTCCGCGACGAGCGGCTCACCGGAACCGACCGCAAGGACAAGGACGGCAATCCAATTCCCCGCGCCAGCAATACCGTTCGCTTAGAGTTGGGACTACTACGCCATTTGTACAACATCGCCATCAACGAGTGGCTGGTCAGTTTGCCGTGGAATCCGGTCATGCACATGCGCCGCTTGTCTCCCGGCCCCGGACGCAATCGCAGACTGACTGCCGATGAGGAAAGGAGACTATTTGAGGCTGTAGACAAGTATTCCAATCCGATGCTTCGGATGATCGTTCGCATAGCACTGGAAACCGGGATGCGGTCTTCTGAGATCGTGACCTTGCGACAAATGCAGGTAGACCTGAACCGCCGAGTTGTCCGTCTTGTGGAGACCAAGAACACGATGCCGCGCACGGTTCCGTTGAGCGCCGTCGCAACAGAGATGCTCCGCGAGGCGATAGATAATCCAGTGCGTCCCATCGACACGGACCTTATCTTTTACGGGGAGCCGGGACGCGACGGGAAGCGGCATCCGTACTATTTCAAGGCGGCGTGGCAACGCATCAAGACTTCCTTGGGTTTGGAAAATTTACACTTTCACGACCTGCGACACGAGGCCGTGAGCCGGTTTGTGGAGGCACGATTCACCGATCAAGAAGTGTCAGCCATCAGCGGCCACAGGTCCATGCAGATGCTAAAACGATATACGCATCTACGCGCAGAGAACCTGGTTCCACTGATTGACGCAGCCCCGAAGCACCAGCCGTTTGAGCCGGGCAAACTGGAAACGCTACCCCTGAGAAGTGAGCCGGACAAGTAACTCAGCACTACTGCGTAAGGGGAGTGAGGACCGAAACAGCGGTGTATTTCAGTCAGAGGAGCGAGTCAGAGGAGCAATAGACAAAGCGGCAGCGGGTATGTAATCTAATTTGCAGGGACGTACCCGAAGTGGATTGTTCGCAACATTGTTTTATTATGTACGTCCTACTCGCGCCTGACGTTTAGATTCGGATAGTGCCGCAGTACAAGTGATTCAGGTACACCTCCACAGTCAATGTGGGGGTGTTTCACTGAGGATCGAAGATGGTTGCGGCGGAATTTCTGCGTCACCTTAGACGCCACTCTTCTATTACAAATGCAGCTTCCGATGTCGTGATGAGCGCGGCTGCCTGCGATGCCTTTTCCTACAATTCCCACCTTCAGACGAGCCTGCAATTCGGTGATGCTGTCACCAGTTTGAGCCGCTTTGCTACCGTCCCCGCCGCTCTGTCTAGTGATGAACTATCAGGCTGTCCAGCTTGGCTGTCTGCCCTTCGTTCAGTGTCCCCGCCGTGCATTCTGCCTTGCGTGAATCTGTGCTGCTACGCCTCACATGCAGCCACGTTGCCGCCCTTCCAGCCTGCAAATCCGTTGTCGTTGTCGCTGCAATCTGTAGCGGTTTCCCGGTCAGTTTGTGGCTTTTCATGCTTCTGTGCTGCGCACAGGTGTAATTACCACACTCGTTCCCTGATAGGGAACTGCGGAGCTACTTTTGTAGCTCAATAGATACCCATGAAAACAATCGACTTGTCGATTTTTCGTTTTCATTTGCAACCGCGCCGTTTTCATTCGGAAACAGCACCCGAAAGGAGTTTTATGCCGCCACTTGTAGCCGAGAATAGCGAGCCAACGAGCAAGCTGAAGACGCGCATGAAACGCGCCTGTTCTGTTACCGCCAAGCTCACCGAAGAGGAGAACGAACAGGTTATAACGGCGGCGACCAACGAGGCTAAAACAGTCTCCGAATGGCTCCGCGATGTGGCTGTGAGAGCCACGAAGAAGGAGACTCCATCAGCGCCGAAGGCGGAACCCGATCCGGTCTTCTGCGAGATCGTTTTCACGCGAAGTTTGCTCTATGCGCTCATGCAACACATGGCCGTGAAGAGCGGCATCGCTCCGGACGAGATCAGCAAAGTAGTTCTCCCTGCGAGGCAGAACATCAAGCAAAAAGCGGTCAGTGCGTGGGAGATTTACATCCCAAAAACGACCACGAAGACAACCTGAAGATGTGCGTCGATTACCGCCACATCCATAACGCAGCAGGAAATGAGGTTTGAAAAATGCTCAGTCTATCCAGCGCCTTGAATGCCGAACAGGTGAAGAACTATCACAAGGAAGAGTTCGCCGCCGAGACTTCCAGATATTACAGCCAGGGCAATCAAGCCTTGGGTCAGTGGCAGGGACAGCTTGCCGCCGAGATGGGATTATCCGGCGCTGTCACGGAGGGGGATTTTGCCCTGCTTGCCGATGGCATCAACCCTGCAACCGGAGAGCAGATGGTTCGGCACGTCGGAGTAAAGGAGTACACCAGCGCGGCGGGAAAGGAAGTGAAATCCGCCGAGCACAGCGCCGGATGGGATGCGACCTTTTCCGCTCCTAAATCCGTCTCGCTGACCGCGCTTGTCGGAGGCGATGAGCGGTTACTGGAAGCACACCGCGCCGCCGTTCACACCGCTCTGGGGGAGTTGGAACGGTATGCGCAGGCACGAATCGGCGGCAACCATCCCGCCGTTACTACTGGCAGGTTCGTTGCCGCCACCTTCGAGCATGACGCCGCCCGCCCTGTCGATGGATACGCCGCGCCGCAGCTTCATACGCATTGCGTCATCTTCAATGTCACTCAGATGGAGGACGGCACAACCAGAGCCATCCATCCGAGAGCGTTCTTTTACACGAAAAGCTATGCCACCGCCGTCTATCAGTCCGAACTGATGCGCGAGGTTAGGCGACTCGGTTACGAGATCGAGCCGGGAAAGTACGGAGCGCCGGAGATTAAGGGTTACTCCCGCGAGTATCTGGAAGCCAGCAGCCCGCGCCGCCAGCAGATCGAGGAAAGACTGGAAGCGCAGGGATTAACCGGCAATGCCAGAGCCGCAGAGCTTATTGCACTGGAAACCAGAGACAAGAAGCTCCACCTGAGCAAAGAGGAGGTTCTGGCCTCACACAAAGAGATAGCCGCGAGGTTCGGCAACCAGACAGAGAAAGTTATCTCCGAAGCCAGAGCCAGAGGAGAACAGA
>WQYS01000395.1 GCA_009781125.1 Acidobacteriaceae bacterium
CCTGGCAGAGAGTCCGTGCCGGCAGGGACAGCAACACCTGCTCGCGCACCACGTCTTCCAGCAAAAGACCGCTCTCATGATAATAACCGATTTCGGTCTCGTCTGGGGTGATGGAGCGCTCGCCGGCGCCGGCGTCGGCCCCCAGGGGGCGGAAGATGAGGTCGAAGCTGCCGGTGAGCGTCTGCGCGACCGGCTCGGCGCAGCGCGCGCAGAGTACCTCGAAGCCGCCGCTGTACTCGGCCCGCAGGCGTATATCCTGAATGGCAGAGCGCGCGCCGCGGTGCTCGACGATCAGGTCCGCCTCGCCCTTGACGGGGACGGCGGTCGCCTGGCGCACGTCTTCGGCGTACTCAATCGCTCCGGGAGCGATGGTCTCATCCAGCCGTAACGGCTCATCGATCAGTTGTATCGGAGTAATCAGCACAATTTAAGCCTAGCAGAGTTCGCCTATTGCGAGCGGCTCAGACGGTCGATGCTCGCAAAGTGCTTGCCGTAGATGAATCCGGCGAGTCCCCACGAGTGCAGCTCTCCGGCAAACAGCTTTCCCAGCCGCCCCTGCGAAAGGAGAATCCGTGGCAGATGAAGAATCGGCTTGAGCGCCCAGCCGAATCTGTAGCGAGGCACGCCAAACAGGTAGGCGACCGGCTCCTGCTGTCTGCGGTCGTAGATGCCCTGGGAGACGCCTCTCCAGAAGCACCATCGGCGGTGGTACTTGCGGATCAGCCGTTCGGCGGGGATCAGGTGGTAGATAATCAGGTCGGGCGTGTACAGGCCGCGAATGTTATGGGCCAGCAGGCGGCGGTAAAACTCCGCATCCTCTTCGGTCGTCGGAGAGCTTCCAAAGCGCCCGAGATTCTCATCGTAGAGTCCGACCCGGTCGAAGACACTGCGCCGCAGCACGGCGTTGCCGCCCATAAGAATGCCGGGAAAATCGGCATCCATAACAGATCGCGGATTGATAGGGAGCGCCCCAATCACCGCATGAAAGCCCGGCGGAAGCCACCGGGGCTTCGGAGCGGCCCAGTCACCAAGATAAGGGCCGCCAAGAAACTCCGTCGCAGAATCACGAAACTCACGCGCGACGATCTGAAAGTAGTGCTCCTCGACGCGCTCATCATCGTCGATGAAGGCGACCAGATCGCTCGCTCCGGAGCGGATACCTGCATTGCGCGCAGCAGACGAGCCCTTGCGCGGCTCAAATATATAGCGAATCGCTCGCTGCGGATTCTTTGCCTGTAACTCGCGGATAACTTCGGCAGTATCGTCGGTACTGTTGTTGTTTACAGGAACCAACGTAACTTCGAGGCCATCAGGGATGGATGCATGGACGAGACTCTCCATCGTCCTCGCCAGCAATGCGCTTCGATTGTATGTAGGAATAACAACGTCTAGTTTCATGGAATATCAACACTGCGTTCCGAATCGGGACGGCGTCCGTTTCTATCAACTAAGTATTGGATTCCAATGAACTCATTCGGGATGCAGACCGCGCAACTGATAAAATTGTGCAGAATGCGCACAAAAACAAGAACTTTGTTAGTCCGTAATTTTTGCTTTAAATTGCAGAATCAGCGCATAACATACTCATAAGCCTCTGACATCTCTTCGACGTACTTAGGCAAAGCGTAGTTACTGCGCACATGTTCTCTGGCTGCAACTCCCATCTGCCTGGTTTTTTCCTGATCGTCGAGTAACATAATCAGGATCGCAGCCAGCTCGTCCGAATCTTCGTGCCTGTGCAGATGACCGTTGACTCCGTTGCGTATGATCTCGGGAATGCCTCCAACGTCGGTGGCGACAACCGGCTTCTTCATCGCCATGCATTCCAGGATGCTCAGCGGAAAGCCCTCCCGGTGCGTGCATAGCACGCAGATATCCGCGGCGGATATCATCTCCGGCACGTCCTGACGCTGCCCGGTAAAGATGAACTTATCGGCAATGCCTAAGCCGGATAGTTTCGCGGCAACCTTGGCGTAGTGAATCCGGTTGTTAACTACCTGCGAGTTATCGCCGACAACCAGAAAGCGAGCCTCGGGATGTTTCTTAAGTACCTCAAGCGCGGCCTCAGCCAGCGTGATATGGTCCTTCTGCGGCGAGACGCGCGCCACCATTGCAATAACCGGCGTTTCCTCTGGAATTCCGAACTCGGCTCTTACCTTTTTTCTTGCCAGACTTACTTCGTCAGGCGGAATCTGCACTGCATCATAGATAACTCTGGCCTTCCCCGCCGGGAGCGAGATCGCGAAGTTATCCATAGCTTCCTGAGACACGAAGATGAAGTGATGCACTGGCATCAGGCACAGCCGCCGGTGAAGATCAAGCTGCGAATAAGTAACTCGCAGATGGCAGATATTCCTTGTGCCTGATAGCAACGCTGCGAAGCTATTGTGGTAGGCCGCAGTTTCGTCGGAAAAATGCACGATATCGGCCTTGATCCGCTTAAGTTCGCGCGCGATCTTGCGCGATGCGTTGAAGTATGCGAAGAAGTGTCTGAGACTCGGCTCAGGCGGAGTATAGGAAATCGTCTCAACTCCCAGGCGCTCGAAACGGGTTTGCAGTTCGACCGCGCTCTTCAGACAAAATGCGATGTTATGAAACCGGTCTGCTGTCGCCGCTGTCATTCGCAGGGTTGCAATCTCTACGCCGCCGATGCCGCTCCACGGCATGAAGTGCGCCACGACCCGCTTCTTACCATTTGAACTATGCAAAGATATATCCTCCGGCCCACGCTCTTATCTTTATGCTGTAGAAACTAACAATTATGCGGAAAAGCACGGCCTGTATAACTACTTGCAATATAGGAGTATATCTTCAACTGACGCCGGTGTAAGTGTCAAGAGGCAGTTCTTTATGCCAAAGGTTACAGGACTTACCTCAATATATGTTTCGAAATAGCACACCGCTGACTGCTTCTAGCTTTGCGGGTTATGGAAGAGACGGATACCGGCAACTCCGGCGGCTCCGGCTTCGAGGCAGAGGAGCGCTCGTCCATGCGTAACTCCTCCAAGAGCCAGGACCGGAATAGGAGCGGCGGCGCGGCAGGCCGAACGCAGGGCCTCCAGACCTGTCGCCTGAGTCACAGTCTTGCCGGCGACGACCTTGCCGAAGACCGGAGCATACAGAATAGCGTCGGGCTGGCCTGCGCGTACTCGTTCGATCTCGTCGATGCTGTGGCACGAGACGGTTACCAGCGGCGTGGACAATCCCGCCGCGCGATACCGCTCAATGA
>WQYS01000396.1 GCA_009781125.1 Acidobacteriaceae bacterium
AGAGGAATGAGGTTATCGCTAGTGGCTGTGATTGTCGTCCTGTATTGTTCTGTAGCAACTGCTGCCTCTATAGGAACAATCAAGGGGCAAGTCATGGACTCGGAAGGAGCAGTCATCGGAGGAGCACATCTGTTGTTCCATCCAGATCATTCGTTTAATCCAGACCCTGCGTTGTACGGCAAGCCAGACAACCGTTCGGACATGACGCGTGAAGCCGACGCGATGGGACGCTTCAACGTCCAACTAGAGTCGGGGTTTTATGACGTGTGTGTCATGGCAACTGCTTTTACGCCAGAGTGTAAAAAGGTTCTGATTACGAATGGCAAGACCATTCAGTACGACACTCATCTGAAAGTAGATGACCTCGTAACACGGTATCTTGGTGATACGTTTTAAGACTTACATCCGCTCCGGAGCCTCGATGCCAAGATAGCCGAGAGCGCGGGTCATCTCGCGTTGCGCCACGGCGGCGGTGGCAAGGAACAGCGCCTTGCGCGTTGGGTCGGTCTCAGTCAGGATGTGATGGCGATGGTAAAAATTATTAAACTGCTGCGCAAGTTGGAAGGCGTATTTAGTCAGATAAGCAGGCTCGCTGGTGGCGATGCACTGCTCTATCATCAGCGTGAGCTTTGATACAAGCAGCCATGTCTCCCAGAGCGTGTCTTCGCCCTCAAACTGGCCTTTGAGATCAAGGCTTGCGAAATCGGCAAGCACCGCTTCGGCGGTCGTCTCGGCCTTGCGGAAGATGTTCGCGGCGCGAACGATCGCGTACTGTACATAAGGACCGGTTTCGCCCTCAAAGCTGAGCGCGTCCTTGAAGTCGAAGGCGATCACCGTGTTGCGCGTGAAGCGCAGCATGAAGTAGCGCAGCGCGCCTACGCCGATCTGTTTGGCTATGGTGTCGCGGTCGGCGTCGCTGAGGTCCGGATGGCGAGCATCGACCTCTGTGCGAGCAGCTGCTATGAGCTGGTCAAGCAGATCGTCCGCCTTGACTCCGAAGCCCTTGCGTCCGCTGACCTCGATGTAGGCCTTCTTCTGGTCCTCTTCGCTCACGGAGTAGCCAAGCTCGATGGCGCAACGCGGAGTCAGCGCCACCATCTCGTAGCTGAAGTGAGTGTAGCGGTCGGCAGCGTCGGCAAAGCCCATGCCGCGCAGAGCTTGAATGACCTGTGTCTGCGGATCGTTCTGACGCGAGTCTATGACGTTATAAATCGCATCGGCGTGGCCGAAGACAGGATGCCCGGCGTCGCTTGCCGCCTCGGTAGATATCCAGCAGGTGTGGCTGGGATACTGGTGAAACTTCCGGTAGCCGAAGTCCTTGCCCGGCAGCAGGCCGAACTTCCACAGGTGATAGGCGATGTCTTTGCCGACATAGGTCACGGTGCCGTTCGAGCGCACGATGACCTTGGCGTCTTCGTCGGGGCCATCACCAGAAACTTCGCTTCCGGCGCGGCGCATCACGTAGCAGCCTTTGTTCTTGCCTTCGGTCTCCATGTAGAGCACGCCCTTCTCGATCATCAGCGAACGCGCAGCGTCCCAGAAGTGCAGGCCGAGAATCTCGCTCTCGCGCGGCAGAAAATCGTACTCGATGCCGAGCCGCTCCATGGTTTCGAGATGCCGCCGCAACACGGCGGTGGCAATAAGATCGGCAATCACTGCCGTATCGTTGCCGCCATGCTCGATGGCGTGCAGCGTGTCGAGACGAATCTGTTTACGCGCCGCCGCCTCGCCGTCGTCGGCGGTGTACCACTGAGAGACGCGCGCGTAGAGGTCCCAGCAGTAGTAGTCGATGCGCTCGCCCTTCTGCTCCAGCGAAGCGAGCAGCTCGCGGGTTCCGGCCAGGTCCTTGCCTTCCAGATGCATGAGACCCACGACCACATCGGCCACCTGAACGCCGGTGTTGTCGATGTAGTTCTGCACGCCGACGTCGTAGCCGCGCTTGTAGCAATCCGGGCGGAGCAGCCGCTGAAAGGTATCGCCGAGGATCGCGTTGCGCAGATGGCCGATATGAGCGGCCTTGTTGGGATTGATGCTGGTGTGCTCGACCAGGCGGAAGCCTGGCCCGCCGATCTCGGCGTGCTCGTCGGCGGCAACGCGGCGCGCCAGAGCGGCTCGGTCGAGGCGTATGTTGAGATATCCGGCTCCGGCAACCTCGACGGCGGCGACGCCATCCAGCTCCGGCAGAATGGCATTGAGTTCAGCGGCCAACTCGGTGGCGATCGCTCGCGGAGCCTTGCGCAGACGCTTGGCCAGCTCAAAGGCCACGGGCAGAGCCAGCTCGCCCATCGCGATGTTGGGAGGCTGCTCGACCGCCATCTGCGTGAGGGTTACGTCATACTTCGCCAGAAGAAGGGCCTGAATGCGAGCCAGAAGAGACTGCTGAACTGTACGGTACATGTACTTTCAGTTTACGCGACAGCGGCTTACGGCATCTCGGTCGGAAGCGCCTCGATCTCTTCGAGCAGCGGCGTACTGCTGTGAATGCGAATGCGATGCACGATGAAGATAGCGCCCCCGGCGGCGGTAATCGAGACCAGCATCCAGGCGTGCAGGGCCAGTCCGAAGAGAGCGGCCACGCCATCCAGCGCTCCGTGGCTGACCAGCGATGTCTTCGTGGCCCACTCAAAGGCTCCGATGCCTCCCGGAGAGCTTGGAATCAGATAAGAAAGATTCGCCGCCGAAAGCGCCATCCACGGGCCCTTGCCATCCACGGCCAGGCCGATCAGATGAACGCCGGAGACGAAGATCATGCCTTCGGCGATCCATATGACGACCGTCTGCGCCAGCAGCCAGAGCGACCCCACAATCCCGATCTGGCGGATACAGTCGAGAGCAAGCAGAATCCAGTGCTCCAGCTTTTTCAGATACGGGCCCAGCTTCGAGTCTTGCGGAATCCGGTCGGACCAGTGATCGAATAAGCGGCAGAGCAGCGGCTCCAGCGTGCGCGCGCCGAGAATCATTCCCAGCAGGCCAGCCGTAGAGATCCATAGCAACGTCGCAGCCATGACACGCGAATGATGGCCAACGCTCGGTCCCATCGATACCACGAAGAACAGAACCAGCACAAAGACATCCAGCAGCTTCTCAAAGATCACCGTGCTGAGAATCACCGAAGGCGACGTGCCCAGGTCGGGCGCATAAGTAAAGATGCGCATGATGTCGCCGATGCGGAACGGAAGAATATTATTGGCCGCAAACGAGGTCATCAGCACGCGGGCGCTGTC
>WQYS01000397.1 GCA_009781125.1 Acidobacteriaceae bacterium
AAGCCCGCGGTTCCGTTTGCAGGGCAGTACCGCATCATCGACATTACGCTGTCCAACTGTATCAACTCCGATCTGCGCCGCGTCTACATCATGACGCAGTACAAGGCGCTCTCGCTCAACCGGCATATCCGCGAGGGCTGGGGACACGTCGTCTCCAACGAACTGCATGATTTCATCGAGGTGATCCCGCCCATGCAGCGCGTCTCCAAGAGCTGGTATCAGGGCACGGCAGACGCCGTTTACCAGAACATCTACTCCATCGGCTCGGAAGAGCCGCGCCACGTCCTGATCCTCTCCGGCGACCACATCTACAAGATGAACTACGCGCTCATGCTGGAGCAGCATCTTGACTCCGGCGCCGATGTCACCATCGCCACGCTGCCCATCGCGCCCGAGGAGGTTTCGCAGTTCGGAGTCGTCGAGGTGGCCCGCAACGGCGAGATCACAGGCTTCATCGAGAAGCCTAAGGAGACCGACATCCGCTCGCCCTTCAACCCGGATATGGTGGACGTCTCCATGGGAATCTACCTGTTCAACACGGACGTGCTGCTGCCGGAGCTGGTCAAAGACGCCGAAGACCCCGAGTCGAAGCACGACTTTGGCCACGACATCCTGCCCAAGCTGCTGGGGCGCTTCCGCATGCACGCCTTCAACTTCGTGGACGAGAACAAGCAGGAGGCCCTCTACTGGCGCGACGTGGGAACGCTCGAAGCCTACTACGAGGCCAATATGGACGTCGCCGGAATCAGCCCTGTCTTCAACCTCTACGACACGAGCTGGCCCATGCGCACGCGGCCTTATCAGTATCCGCCGGCCAAGTTCGTCTTCGGCGAGCCGGGACGCACGGGCATGGCTATCAACTCGGTGGTTTCGGCGGGCTCGATCATCTCGGGCGCGGTGGTGCGCAACTCGGTACTCTCGCACAATGTCCGCGTCAACTCTTACGCCGACGTGGATTCCAGCATCATCTTCGCGCACTCCAATATCGGACGCCATTGCCGCATCCGCCACGCCATCATCGACCGCGACGTGCACATCCCGGACGGAACCGTCATCGGCTACAACCCGCACGAAGACAAGGAAAACTACTTTGTCTCGTCGGGCGGCATTACGGTTGTCTCCCGCGATTACTCGCCCTATGAGGCGCCGGTCTCGCCCGGCTTCCTGGAGGAAGAAGGCTAGGCTTCTATCCTGAAGCAGTACAATCCGGGTACTCTGTATCTGGCAGTTCATCGCCGGATGTGGAGTACCCGGAGTTATTTGGGGCAATCATGTCCGATACACAAACATCTGCCGGGCTTCGCAAGACCGCGCTGAACGCGGTCCATCGCGCGACCAGGGCCAGGATGGTGGACTTCGGCGGCTGGGATATGCCGGTCGAGTACAGCGGACTGGTGGCCGAACATATGGCCGTCAGGACCGCTGTCGGCGTCTTCGACGTCTCGCACATGGGAGACATCCAGCTTCGCGGGCCGGGTTCGCTCGCTGCAGTACAGCGTCTCTGCATGAACGACGCCTCCAGGTTGCAGACCGGGCAGGCGCAGTACTCGGCGATGCTGTATCCCAACGGAACCTTCGTCGATGACGTGGTTGTGCATAAGCTCTCCGAGAACGACTACCTGATCGTGATTAACGCAGGCACGCGCGAGAAGGACGTCGCATGGGTTAAGCAGCAGATCGGTTCCATGCCCGGCGTGCATGTCGGCGACTACAGCGACCTCTATACGCAGATTGCGATCCAGGGACCGCGCGCCGAAGAGACCCTGCAAAAGCTGACTCCCGTTGACCTGAAGACGATCAAAAACTACTGGTTCACCTGGGGTCAGGTCTGTGGGCTGCACAATGTGATGATCGCGCGCACCGGCTACACGGGCGAGGACGGATTCGAAATCTACATCCCCAGCGACGAGCCGACCAGCGCGCGCGTCTGGAGCGAGGTGCTGGACGCAGGCAAGCAGTTCGGAGCTCTGCCCTGCGGCCTGGGAGCGCGGAATACGCTGCGACTGGAAGCGGCCATGGCGCTCTATGGACACGAGATTTCGGACACGATCAACGTCTTCGAGGCCGGACTGGGCCGCTACGCCAAGCTCGACAAAGGCGATTTCATAGGCCGCGACGCTCTGCTGAAGATTCAACAGGACGGCGGGCCGAAGCGAAGGCTCATCGGGCTGGAGATGGTCGAACGCGGCATTGGCCGCGATGGCTATGCTG
The DNA here is from genome assembly GCA_009781125.1 of Acidobacteriaceae bacterium. Next base: position 2,212 of record WQYS01000397.1, read on the forward strand.
TGTTTTCGCTCGACGGCCAGCCAATCGGAGAGATCACCAGCGGATCGCCCGCGCCGTTTCTGAAGAAGAACATTGCGCTGGCCTATGTTCCGGTTGCGTTCACAGCGCCAGACACTGAGGTCGCTGTCGAGATTCGCGGTCAGAAGATCAAAGCGCGCGTGGCGCCAATTCCCTTCTACAAACGGCCAAAGAAGTAATAAGGGAGTACATTTCCACATGTATGAACCCTGCCTTGGATTCGACCCCTAAATTCCTCAGCGCCTGAGAATACAATTGGGACGGAGAAACGCAGAGATATGTCCTATCCAACAAGCTACAGATACAGCAAGGAACACGAGTGGATTGATATCGACGGCGCGCGCGGCACGGTCGGCATCACGGATTATGCGCAGAGTTCGCTGGGCGACATCGTGTTCGTTGACCTGCCCCGGGCTGGCGATAAGCTCGAAGCGGGCGCAATCTTCGGCTCGGTCGAATCGGTCAAGGCCGTCTCGGACCTGTACTCGCCGGTCGCGGGCACGGTGGTCGAGGTCAACGAAGCGCTCAAGGACGCGCCCGAAAAGATCAATGCAGACGCCAACGGAACGTGGATGCTTCGGCTCGATATAAGCGACGCCGCGCAGTTGGACACGCTGCTCTCAGCCGCCGACTACGAAAAGTTCATCAGCGAAGAAACCGGGCAATAGACCATGCGTTACCTGCCGAAGTCCCCTGCGGACCGCGAGGAGATGCTCGCCGAGATCGGCGCGGCTTCGATGGACGATCTGTTTGCGGTGATTCCCGACGAGTACCGGTTAAGCCGCGACCTTAAGGTTCCGCGCCAGCACAGCGAGCAGGAGATCATCGAGCGCTTCAAGGCCTTTGCCACGAACAACGCCGCTGGCTACGCTAACTTTCTGGGCGCGGGCGCTTACCGGCACTACCGTCCGGTGATGATTGATACGGTTGTTTCTCGCGGCGAGTTCCTGACCAGCTACACCCCCTATCAGCCGGAGATCGCGCAAGG
>WQYS01000398.1 GCA_009781125.1 Acidobacteriaceae bacterium
CCGGAATATCGAAGAGATTCACCTTGGCCTTTTCGCCCGCGCAGGAGACCGCGTTCGCCTTCAGCACCCAGCGCTTGCCGCGGATCGCATTCAGCATGCCTCCGTAATCAAGATACTGCGCGTCTATCCAGGGGTCGGGCGCAATCGAGTGATCGGCCTCCGGATAGGGGACCATGGGAAACACTCCCAGATGTAGACGCTGCTGGAAGAACGCATCCGGGTTCGGGCGCAGGCTATTAATACCGTATGTCCAGACGGTGACCGGACACTGCGACCCTATAACGCCGACCACGTTCAGAACATCGGGCGAATCCCCGAACTCTGTAAAGAACCCGTCCACGTGCTCGAACACATCAACACGGCGGGTAATGCAGTTTGCAAAAACATACTTGCCTGCCTGATGGAAGATCTGGCTCAGCCTGGCAAGGGTCTGATTCCATGTAACCACAAACGACCGCGCCGGCTTGCCGTCCTTCCACGTGACGCCATCATCGCGATGCGTGTTATACGCGGCCAGCCAGTCCAGGCGATCGATGCAGATGCCATCTGACTCGGGCAGCATGGCGACCATGTGCTCGGCCATCTTAAGTAAATAGTCCCGCCAGACCGGTTCGCCGGGATCGCAAGCTACATTGTCCTCCCAGCCCGCGTTGGTTATCTTTCCCTTCTCATCACGCAGCAGGGCATCCGGAATCTGGTAGTAGACAAAATCGTTCGCGTCCCGCCAGAGGTCCGCGTCGTTGATGGCTTTGCGAGGCGGCACCGTGTCCTGAACGTAGTTTCCGGCTTCGTGGATGTTGAAGTATTCGAAGAGATGAAATCCCTGGGCCTTCGTTTTTTGGGCGAACTCTCGCATCTGCGCGATAGTAGTCTTCTTCTTGTAAAACGATGTCCATTCGACGTCGGCGTCGACCAGCGGTATATGGATTCCCTCGAACGGCCAATCGAAGCTGGCATTCCAGAGGGCGCTGTACCCCATCTCAGCTAGGGCCTGCACGTCCAGGTTCCCATGGTATCCGCTGTAGGCGCCGCATCCGTCCAGTTCATAGGCCTGGGGATTTTCCGGCTCGAAGAAGCGGGGATAGCGTGAGGTCATCCAACCCAGTCCGCTGCGCCAGTCCGCCGGATGCGCCACCAGATCGACGGCAAAGCGAACCGGGGTCGTCTTCGAGATACGGTGATTGAACCTGCTCAGAATGGCATCGCCCAGCTCTGTCGTCTTCAAATCCATGTCGAGGAGCATGTCCTCTGGAGACTGAACAACACTGAGAGCAAGGTTGCGCGCAGGGTTTCCCGCCGTCACCATGGGCACTGCGAAACCAGTTCCATATTTCAGAGTTCGGTTGGAGAAGTCTGTGAAGGTGAGCGGATCGGCCCAATGATTCAGGTTCTCGGCAGGCTGTGACCACGCCGTCCAAAGGCGCGCTCCGCGCCCATCCAACCAGGCCAGTTGCGTTTCAATCCCCGTGCTCCATGGCTCGCCCTCCCCAATAACCTCGATCTCCCACCGGATGCTGGTTTCCGTAGGGACAAGGCGCTCGGTTACCCGGCAATGCTCTCCGGTATCCTGGCGTGTCCATCTGCGGACAAACTCCATTCCTCCGCCTTCGAGCTTGCGATAGTTTCCCTCAGGTTCCACGGTGCAGTTTTGCAGGTTGGTACACATGCGCAACGGTACGGACACCTCCTCCGGGCCTAACTTCGCCTGCAGGATGTGTCCGTTTCGGGAGAGACCGATGCGCAAGCCAGGCGCGGAGATCTCCCCGGTAATAGCACTGTTGTCGGAAGAGGCGGCCCTATCTGCAACGGGCGCGATTTGCGCAAATGCTTTTGTCGAAATCCAACTTAATACACCTTTAAAACACGTTCGCCGTGAGATTTGCATCCTGGAGCAGTGTCCTTTTCAGTATTTCGCGCTATTTTATAGCACTGAATCCATCGTGGTCGCCGGGACGAGCTAGAGCAATTGTCAAACTGCTCTAGTACAAGCAAGAACCGGGTGCCCCATTCATGCGCAGTTTGTCGCCGCGGCGACCATGAATGGGGCACCCAAAGTACCCGGAGTCTTGACAGGGATGCCCGGCGCTCTGCCTGCTCAGGCTTCGATGATGACCGGCTCGGGCTGCGATACGACTCCGCTCTTGGCGTTGTCGGCCTGCGTGCCGCCCTTGCGGATGTCGATGCCGCCCTTGAAGAACGCGCCGTCCTCGATGGAGATGCGGGCTGCAATCACGTCTCCGGTCAGCGAGCCTTCGCTGCGGATGTCCACGCGGTCGCTGGCCTGGCAGTTGCCGCGCACCTTGCCTAGAACGATGATCTCGCGGGCGATAATGTTGGCTGCGACCTGGCCGTTGCGACCAATGGTCACGCGGTTGCCAGCCAGGTTGATCGAACCTTCCACCTTGCCGTCGATGAACAGCGATTCCGACCCGGCGATCTCGCCCTTGACGATCACGGATTTACCGATAGTTGCCTGTTCGCCAGCCGGCAGAGCTGCTCCGCCGCCAGCGCTGGGCAAGGGACGTGACGTCTCGAATCCCGCGACCGGAGGCGTAGGCCGCGCGGGCTCAGGGGTTGGGGGGATGTTGCTTCCCGGCTGATTCGGTTTCCACATAGTTGTCAGTTTCCTTTCGTGACTGGATCAGATGCTCTGCGGGCTGCAAAAATACACCATCCCACGGCGTGCGCGTTCCTCTTACGATACTACCTTGGACGGCCTCGCGTCCCATGTGCAATTCACAGTCCGGTTCTCGTCTTTGAACCTCTTTGAGTACTCCCTCTGAACCCCTCGCGGACTCCTCGGAGGCACTTAAGAGGTAAGATGAAGTTTCTTCCCTCTGCGCTTTCCGTTGGCGTGGAAACTGATCGTTATGAACATGCGTGTCCTGTTTTTGCTGAGTCTTTTTGCACTGATGCTGCAACCCCTGGTGGCCGCAACCCCCAGGACGCACACCGTTACGCTCGGCCCTGTCCGCCGCGTCGCTTACACGCAGCCGGACGCAAAGCCGGAGGAAAAATCCGACCAGACATCCATGCTCCGCGTGCGCGCTCTCTACGTGGACGACGTGCAGAAGGAGTGGACCATGGGCGAGATGCACTCCATCACGGACCGCACCTTTGCCATCCGCCGCGCCCTGCGCATCAACGACGCGCTGGCTACCGACAAGGCTCCCCGCTGGAGCTGGCAGCCCGGTCCGTGGCTCACCGTGGA
>WQYS01000399.1 GCA_009781125.1 Acidobacteriaceae bacterium
AGCTCGCGGATGAAGGCGGTTGACGCCGCGAAATCTTCCGTGGCGTGCCGTTCCACGTAACGCGCCACGGGGAAGAGCCACCAGCCTTGCGTAAACATGCCGGTTTCCGTCTGCAATTCAGGCCCAAGCAGCGGATGCAGCGCATGGATATGTTGCGCGTAAGACCCTGGCAAGCTGCGTTCAAGCGCCAGCGTAAAGAGGTCGAGCCGGGCGGAAAACGCCTTGTCCTCAAGCTGGCCGATGATGGCCTCCATGAAGCGCTTGCGCGAAAACCCCGGCAAAACCGCCTCGACTCGGGCGGCAAGCATATCCGCGTAAGCGTCGTCGTAGTGATCCTTGATTTTTTGTGCCATCGCGTTTTGATGTGATCCCTGAAAGTTAGACAGCAGGCTATTGCCAATAAACTTTCACATCTTTTTTCCACCGCAGACCCGCCGCCCGGACGGCAATCTGTAAAAGACTTTTTATGTGGTCTGCGCTCAGATTCTTGTCTGCATACCAACCATGAACCAGTTCGACACTATATTTGGAAATCCACTCTGGTGGTTTTGGTTTGCCCTTGAACAAAGCGACGGGATCCTGCGCAATGTATCTTCGGTTGCGGGCAGAACGTGCCATTGCATTAGCAATGGTTTCTCTCTTGTCTTGAAAATCCGTCAACAATCTGCGCAGCACCCCGAGATAAATGCCGATGAAGCTTCTGCCCGGTGTGTGCTCTCCTTGGTAGTCATAACCACGAGAAATCGACTTGCGAGTAGGTGTGCATGGCTGAACGGGAGAGGTGATTGCATCGAGCTTCCGTATGATCGAGGCACGGGTATTTAGAAGGTTGTTCAGGCAAGCCTGTGTTGTATTGATGGTCTGATTCATCAAATCCAAATCGTCCAGCAGGGTATTGGGATCCTGGGTATGGATCATGACTATTTCCTCCTGATGCGAGTGTGTCGACGCCCCGTAGTAATCGTGCAGTCATTAACGCTGCTACGGACTTTGTATGCATCACGCCACTCCGCTGCCAAATGACGAACGGGACTTCTCCCCATATCACGCTCCATTTGGCGAATGCTGTGTTTGTCGAAATACACAACAACACCGCCGTGGTCGTCATACTCTTCATGACCGTATTGATCCAGCAGTTGGTCGATTAGAGGAGGGATGCCGCGTTGCTGTGCACGGATCTGAGCATGTCGTGTTTGCATGACTTCCTCCTAGTCACCCACAAGAGAGGCTAATAAGTCTTCGGCTCGTTCGCGGAGAGCCAGTTGATCCGGATGGTCTGGAACCATTTCATTAGGGAGATAGCAATTCAGGGCAAACAGGGCAGATTTCTTGTTTTCTGGATCACCCCAGACTGTTGAGTAAATACCTCCCGGAAACTGCCCGCCATCTTTCGCATCTTTCTCCCTTCCTAGGCGCATAACTTTCTCATGTCGTTCCACCGGATTGATATCCTCAAGTCCCTCTAACCCTGAATGAAAAGCATAATCTTCCGCGAGCTTCTCTGACCCTAGACGGAAAATCCGATCTTCCTCACGACACTCTAACCCTGCACGAATAGCCCAAAACACATCTTTCACCGGTGCAAGATGGTCACGTAAGCGTTCGCGTGCTCGGTAACCATCATAATATTCAGCACCATAACGCCATTCCGAACTTCCATCAAAAAACAATCGGTTAATTTCGTCGCTGGAACATGCCAACAAAAAAAACAGTCGGTTGAAAAATGCATCACGCACGATCCGCTTACGTTCGCAAATGTCGTTAAGGCGTTCTACAAGATCCGAACGAAGAGCTAGGCTTACTTGCTTCCTGACGAGTTGATCAAGTCGACCGGCGATGAATTGTTGAGCCTCGGGGGAATTTCCAGCTATCTCTTCGTCGAGGTGGGTCAATTCATCTTCCAGCACTCGGTTGAGGAAAGAGTCCCGACGCAGACACGCTGCCTCTATCTTCTCTTCAAAGCTCTTGAGAATGCGGCGATCGATTTTGGTGGAGATTTTTGTGGTTTTTTGGATGTCGTTCATGGCTGCGCTTCCTGACTGTCTTGATTGATCTGATTGCAGTTTAAAATACCACAAGGAACATTGCAAGGGAAACCGGAGTAAAAAATGAGAAATTTTTACGTGGGAAAATTCTTTACCACAATAGCTTATATATATGCATGTTTTCATTAAGTTTTTACTTTGTGCGCTTTTTATCAAAACCCGGCTTGAGAGTTTGTTTCGCTCACAGCAACGCGTGACACCAAGTGTTGACAAGGGTCATGGCAGCGATGATGCGTCGGGTTTCACAAGCTCAACCAAAAAAACTAATCCAACCCATAAAATATCTTTACCTTCACTTATCTATTACATAAAATCTAGGTATGGAAAAGAAAAAAGCCCACTACAGCCTGCCAGCCATCAAAGCAATCGTGGCGCGGGATGGGGTTTTTGCCTTCACGGCAACGGCACGCCACGGTTTCAGGGACATGGGTTTGTCGGAAACGGAAGCACTGGAAGTAGTGGCCTTGCTGTCAAACAGCATGCTGTTCAAATCCATGACAACGCACTCCTGCTGTCAGGTCTGGCAGGACGTGTACCACGCACCCTGCCCGAACGGGAAAACGGCCTACATCAAGGTCACGATGCAGGACGGTGCAGTTGTGATCCAGTTTAAGGAGTTGTGACATGAGAGCCCGGAAACCGAAATACTGCCTCCAGTGCGACGATGGCACGGAGCTTGAGCTTGCGATCAGGGATGTGACGGTGCGGGCGCACAACGTGACCCGCGTTGTCCCGGAAATCGCAGGTTGGCATTGCCTGAAATGCGGTGAGATCGAATTCGTCGAGCGGGATAGTTCAGAGCGGCACATGGCGGCACTGAACGCCGCCTGGGAAGAAGCCCGTGCAGAAGAAGCCGTCCCGCTGCGCTCCATCCGCAAGCGTCTTGGGTTGACTCAGGCGGAAGCCGGACAACTGTTCGGGGGAGGCGTATCGGCCTTTTCTGGGTATGAACGCGGGAAAACACAACCACATAAGTCGACCGTCCTGCTGCTCAGGCTGCTTAACAACCACCCGGAATTGCTGAATGAAGTGCGCAGTCACGCATGAGTTTCAGTCCGCGGGCCTATTCCTCACCCCACGCTCAACCCCCCGCGCCCACCATCCCAGTCACGCGGATCGTGCGCGATTCCGGCACTTCGCTGTTGGCGATGACCCGCAGC
>WQYS01000400.1 GCA_009781125.1 Acidobacteriaceae bacterium
GAAGTGCAGCTTCACGTCCTTGTCGGTGAACAGGACAAACACCGGCGGAGCCACCGCCGCCTGCGTCATGTAGTAAATCCTGATCCGCTTCGACATGGGCACGGAGGCCTTCTGGAAGTCCACGCGCTCCAGAAAGCGGTTCATCTGGCCGGTCGAGACGCGCTTGCGCCGTTCGCGCGCTACCAGTTGCACCTTCCGGAACACCTGCTCGATTCCCTGCCCTTCCGCCGCCGAGATGAACACAAGCGGAGCGTAAGCCAGGTACTTGAGCGCGTTGCGGACCTGTTCTTCGTAGATTTTTTTGTCGGCGGGGGCCTTCCCATCTTCGCGCTTCGACGTCACCGCGTCCCACTTGTTGACGACGATGACCACGCTGCGCCCGCTCTCGTGCGCGTAGCCGCCTATGTTGGCGTCGAGCGCGGTCACACCCTCGGTGGCGTCAATCATCAACAGCGAAACATCAGCAGCCTCAAGATGTTTGCGCGCCATCACCACGGAGAGCTTCTCGGCCATCAGCCTGGTCTTGCCCTTGCGGCGGATTCCCGCCGTATCCACGAACCGGAAACTGTGTCCATCGCGCGAGACGACCTCATCGACGGCATCGCGCGTGGTGCCCGCAATCGGCGACACGATGGCCCGCTCGCGGCCCGTAAGCGCATTCAGCAGCGTCGATTTGCCTACGTTGGGACGCCCGATGATGGCGATGCGGGTCTCGTTCTGCTCGAACTCGCCGTGCCTGCGCAGGAGCTGAGGACCATCCTCATCTTCGGCCATCTCGTCATCGGCGGTCAGCATGACCTCGGCCGGCTCCTCGGCAACGGTCTCCGGCGGAAGCGCCGCAAACAGCTCGTCGAGCAGGTCGCCGACACCGGTTCCGTGCTCCGCTGAAATCGGCACTACATGACGGAATCCCAGCCTGCGCATGTTCTCCGCGCCCGCCGCCAGATCGGAGGTCTCCATCTTGTTGACGGCCAGAAAGACCGGCTTGCCCGAGCGCAGCAGCAGCCGCGCCAGTTCGATGTCAGGGGAAGCCAGCTCGCTGCGGCCATCCACCACCAGCACGATGGCGTCGGCCTCGTCGAGCGCGACCTGCGCCTGGCGGAAGATTTCGCTGGGGATCAGCGCCGCGTCGTCAGGAATCACACCGCCGGTATCGACGACGCGCGCCGTGCGCCCTGCCCACTCCGTCTCGCCGTAGATGCGGTCGCGGGTGATGCCCGGCTCGTCGCCGACAATCGAGCGCCGCGTTCCGGTCAGCCGGTTGAACAGCGTCGATTTGCCGACGTTCGGCCTGCCGCAGATGGCAATCAGCGGAGTCTCGGTGTCCGGAGCCCTTTTGTCGGTGCTGTAGCGAAGAGCCTCCAACTCAGCCTCGCGCCAGTCGCGCTGCTCGAAGACCTCAGGCGCAGCGCTTTGCGCGCGGTTCGGCGAATCCGGACGGATCGTCTGCCGAGCTTCGCGCTCGGGCGAGCGCTTCGGAAGCCGCTTCGCCTTCTCGGCCTCAGCCTGCTTTGCGGCCAGCAGTTTGCGTTGACGCGGAGTCACCGCTCCTGTCGACGGAGCTACCTTGGGCGCGCGGCCCTTCTTCGGCCTTGTGCTGGCCTGCCGGTGTTTCTTGCCTAATCTCTTCGTTGCCATCGTTCTATCCATTATAGGAACACCTCTTCGCGGCTCTATGCCAGCCACACCCGACCGGGTGCCCCATCCTTCGTCCGCCAGGACAGGCCAGCGGGACCCCATGTCTTGCAGGCGGACGAAGGGTGGGAAGGTAAACGGCTCACTTGCCCTTGTTCGGGGTGGGAAAAAATGGTGAGTTGAGCATCATACTTTCCCACCCTTCGTCCGCAGAAAAAGCATGGGACACCCATACCGTACCGTGGCGGACGAAGGATGGGGCACCCGGTCGTTTGTGGCGGACTATCGCTTTACCATAGAAACATCACCCGTGCCGATCTCGCCCCAAGCCGCCGCCGTAGAGAATGCGCCGCTGCCGTCGCTGCACGACTTCTTCGCGCCGGGAGGGATTCTCGCTAACTCCTCGCTCGCCTACGAGCACCGGCGCGGCCAGTACGACATGGCGCGAGCCATCGAAAAAGCCTTTGCCGACAAGCACCACCTGATCGTCGAGGCCGGAACCGGAACCGGCAAGACGCTCGCCTACTTGCTGCCCGCGCTGCGTCTGGCGCGACGGCAACAGCAGCGGATCATCATCTCCACCGGCACGAAGAATCTACAGGAACAGCTTTACTACAAGGACATTCCCTTTCTGGAGTCGCTGCTGGGCCCGCTGCGCGTCTGCTACATGAAGGGACGCGGCAACTATCTCTGCCGCCACAAGCTCTACGCTCTGCGCGCCAATCCGATTCTGAGCGGACTCGAAGAGATCGACCAGTTTCACTCCATCGCGGCCTGGGAGAAGACCACCGAGACCGGCGACCGCATCGAGATCGACACCCTGCCCGAGACCGCCGCGCTGTGGCAGAAGCTCGACGCGCGCACCGAGGCCTGCCTGGGGCAGAGCTGTCCCGACTGGGAGTGGTGCTTCATCACGCTGATGCGCCGCAAGGCTCTGGAATCGGACATCGTCATCGTGAACCACCATCTTTTCTTCGCCGACCTGAGCATCAAGCAGCAGGCGGCGGGCGCGCCCGATGCGGGCATTCTGCCCGAGGCCGGAGCCGTCATCTTCGACGAGGCACACGAGCTGGAGGAGACGGCTTCGAACTACTTCGGCATCGCGCTGAGCACGCAGCGCTTCGACGAGCTGATCCGCGACACGGGCATCATGCTGAAGGCGAAGCAGGCCTCGTCGGCGGCCATCGAAAGCGCCTGCACTACGCTGCACGAGCGCTCGCGGCGCTTCTTCTCTGCTCTGCCCGAGGACGCGAACGCGCGCGCCGGACGGATGCCCTTCGAGTTTCGCCAGGAGTTTCTCGAAGAGAGCGGCGACACCTACACGGCCACGCTGAACGCGCTGACCCGGCTCGAAGGCGAACTGGAGCGACTGAAGAACGTCGAAGAGGCTCCGGGCCTGCGCCGCCGCGCCGCCGAGATTCGCACGCACCTGACCTTCCTGCTGGAGTCGAAGGACCGCAACACCGTCTTCTGGATCGAGCGGCGAGCGGCGGGAGGAGTTCGCAGCATGGCGCGAAACCGCGAGCACGCGGCTTTCAACGCCTTCCACACCTACCTGCAGGCGA
>WQYS01000401.1 GCA_009781125.1 Acidobacteriaceae bacterium
ATCTGGCGGAAAAACGCATAGGCGAGGTACACGTAATGGCCTTTGCCGTAGCGCGTGTAGAGCAGTCCGCCCTTCTGCGGAGCCTGATCGGTGTCGTGCATCTCGGTGGGAGCAATGTAGCGCTCGTCCCACTGGCGCATGAATCCGTGGCCGCGCTCCTCGACCCAGCCGTCGAAGTCGGCGGTGGTGATCTTGTTCGGCCAGCTAAGGACTGGATCGCCAGGCAGCAGAAGCTGAACCTTGCCATCCTCCTCGACGACCTTCTCGGCATCGTTGGAGAAAGTCAGCGGATACGGGCCATAGTTGTGGTCGAACTCCGCGGTCTGGTACTGGACGATGAGGGTTCCGCCTCCCCGCACGTAGTCGAGCAGACGGTTGTTGAAGCCGACCAGCTCGGCGCGCGCGGCGTAGGCGCGAATGCCGATGACAGTCGCGTCGAACTGGGCCAGATCGCCGCTGGTGACCTCTTCCGGCGTGAGCAGCGTGGCGTGAATGCCGAAGTTTTCCAGCGACCGGGCGACCTCATCGCCGGTTCCCATGATGTAGCCGACCCGCAGACCAGGAGCGATCTTCACATCGACGCCGGTGGCACGGTAGGTTGCAGGCCGATAGTGCGGGTACGGACGGACGCCCGGATAGCCAACGGTCTCGAAGCCTTCTGTGTAGGTCTTGCCGTTGTATTCGGCAACGGCAGTGATGGTGTATGGCTTGGCCTCAACAGTCGCGGGCTGCACGCGGAAGACAAGATTCTGTTCCTCGCCTTCACGCGCGGTGGCAAAGTCGGCCACGGCGGGCGTGGAGGTCCATCCCGGAGGCAGATCGAGGCGAACCGTTCCTTGGGCCTCTCCCCTTACGCTGCTGCGCAGCTTCACGTGGAGGTCGAAGCCACCATCGTTGATGGGAACAATTCCCGCCTTCGGGGTCACCAGCAGCGAGATGGCCGGAGCCACCAGCAGCGGCTCCAGTACCGGGCCGATGCCGTGGACCGGATGTACTGTCTGCACCACGCCGTCGAGCGCTATGCTGACTCCGTGATAGCTCACCGCGGCGCGGGCCAGCAGCGGGTAAGGGCGCGTCGGCAGATTGAGAAAGCGCGTATCGTCCAGGTTGTAGTATGGCTGCTCCAGGCTGGGACGGCTGAAGTAAGGCTTGGTGAGCTCAGCCGTCGGCGGAACCGTAATGGCGAAGGCTGCGTCTTTGCTGGTTCCGGCAGCGAACTCGCCTGTGATGGAACTCTTCGCAGTGATGCCCCAGTCCGGGCCTGCCAGCGAGAGCACCTGCACATCACTGAGCGTGACCGCTTCGGGTCCCTGATTGGCTATATGAACCTCAACCGTGAGCGGCTGGCCGGGAATCACGGTCTGCGAGGTAGGCAGTTGGAGAGAGATATCGCCGAACGGGCCAGAGTGCGTGCCTCCGGAGCCTTCGCTGGTGTTAGCCACCAGAACCAGGCCGAGCGATTGCTGAAGCGCCTGCTCGAACTGCTGCTGCTTGATGGTCAGCTCGTGCGTCATGTTGTAGCGGGCTTCGGGGGAGAGGTCGCTCTTGGCGATCTCGTCCAGCAGCGCGTTCGTAGCCGCAAGGCCTTTGGCCAGAGTGGGAGCGATAGCCTCAGGATGCCGGGCGTCGAAGTTGCTGATGGCGTACTCGACGAAGGCGTTGATCTCGCCGAGCGAGCTGCGCCAGCGGGCCTGCTCGGCGAGCGGAGCGTAAGAGGCAATTCCGGCCAGAGAGATATCGATGCCGTCGAAGAAGGAGTCCTCGTGCTCGGCGGTCTTCACGCGCGAGGCGTAGAGATGGTACGGAGACGAGGTCGGGCGTGGAAACGGTATGGCCACGCCGCCGAGCTGCGTCTTCTGATTGTTCAGGCCCTCGCGGCCAATCTGCACGTAGGTGGCTCCCAGCACAGGGTCATATTGCCCTGACGGAATCTCGACCGTCGCCGTGGGAACTCCTTCGATCCACTCGCCGGTAACGTAGTTGCGAAAGCGAACCGGTGCGTAATGGCCGGTGGCGTAGTCATAAACTCCGTCCTTGGTGACGCGAGCGAAGGGCACGCGGGCGTAGACCTTCAGCGGAGTCCAGGGGAGCAGCCCCTCCTTAATCTGCTCCGGAAACACGTTCGGATCACCGGCGAGCTTATAGGCCATCTGCGCGGCGTAGCCCGCGACCTGATGGTGTCCGTGGCCGTCGGAGACATTGCCGACAAAGACGCTCGTCACCACCAGCGGGCGCGCGATCCGTATGGCGCGGACCACGTCGTAGAGAACGCGCTCGTCGCCCCACAGCCGCAGCGACTCCTCCATGGTCTTCGAGAAGCCGAAGTCGGCGACGCGGGTGTAGTACAGGTGAGCACCGTAGAACTCCGTGGCCGCCAGGTGCTCCTGGGTGCGCAGCGTGCCCAGCTCATCCCAGAAGTCGGAGGTCATGACGTTCTGCCCACCCTCACCGCGATTGAGCGACACCACCGAGGCATCGACGCCCTGGCCGCGCGCTTCGTAGGCGAGCAGGCCGCCGTCCTCGTCGTCCGGATGCGCCGTGACCATTGCCATCGAGGCGCGTGTGTGCAGCTTCTGCAACGTCTGTGCCAGCGCGACCGAACCTCGATCCAAGTGCAGCGGACGGGCCGAGGCCGAATCCCGCGCCGAGTCCCAGGGCTGATCCTGCGCCTGGGCTAGTGAGATTACCGGCGCAACGAGTGAGAGCAGAAGCAGGCTGATCGACGCCGAACGACGGAAGACTCTGGTCATATCAGAAAAGAATATCAAGGCTTGCGCATCAGCACCTGCGGGGTAAAGTATTCTCCGCCTCCTGCCGATAACGCGGAAAAGGGGAGGAGTTTTCATGCTGAATCACATCATCGAGGACCAACTAAGCGACATACGCGAAGGCGTGGAAGATAACCAGCCTGAAATTCTCCTATCCATCGCCAACTGGCACCGGTACCGGCAATCGGACGCGGAGGCCGCCAGCGAGTTTCTTCTGACCATGGACGACGTGAGATCCATGCACGTCAGAATAGGCGATTTCATACGCGCCACCGAACAACTGAACCACGACGAGGGGCGCGGCAGCTATAAATTATTGGGGATAATTCACATCTGACGGCTTGCTCATCCTTCGTGCCGGAACTAAGCTGTTTGTAGCCATGTACGAAGACTTCAACGCCACCGACCGCTGGACCGGCGAA
>WQYS01000402.1 GCA_009781125.1 Acidobacteriaceae bacterium
CGAGCCCAGCACCAGAGGTCCGGCCATGCTCATCAACATGCTGGCCTTGTTGCCTCCCATGCCTGCGAACTGGCCTATCGAGTCGGTGACCGACGAGAGCCGCGAGCCGAAGACGTTCGACAGAAATCGGCTGCCCATGTCCATCAGCGACGAGGGCGAAGCCCCTGAGATCGCCGAGCCGATGTTTGAGGTCAGGCTGGAGATGGCTCCCTGCGTGTTCGCGGGGTTAGTGACCATCCCGAAGATCTGCCCGAGAAACCCTGGCTCGTCGGCCTTCGACGCCAGCCCGGAGAGGATCGCCGCCGAACTGGTTTGCAATCCTCGCTGCACCATGTCGGTGGTCACGCCCAGATGCGAGGCCAGAGGCCCCATCACCTGCGGCCCCATGCTGCTCATCACGCTGTCCATTATTGTCGTCATAAATCCTCCGGGCGTCTGCGCTGGATTGCGCACACGTTCTCTTCGATAAATCCGGATGCCCCGCGCGCGGTGAAAGTTGTTTCCGGCACAGGAACGCGGAGAACAACAGAAGCAAGCCTGAAAAATCAAGAAATAAGCTGGAAAAATGGGAGAAGACCGGACGCCCCGGACTCAGTGCTTGCACAAATAAGCGTGATTATGTTCTGAACCGCAGAAGTTTACATGCGACATGGCGAATGGTAGATTGAGACCAATCACGCCAGAGATTATTCCCTGTCCATCTGTAAGGAACCGGAGCACGAATGAAGCGTTTACTGACTTTTTTGTTATTTGCCACCAGCCTCTCGGCACAGACCTATCAGCCTAACTGGGATTCGCTGGACAAGCGGCCCACGCCGTCCTGGTACCAGGACGCCAAGTTTGGACTCATCATTCATTGGGGGCTTTACTCCGTACCGGCCTATGCGCCGGTCAAGCCTAGCAAGCTGGCCTACTCCGAGTGGTACTGGAACGCCATGACCGAGGGCAGAAAAGGGCCCCATGAGAAGTCAGACGACCCCGCCTCAACGGACCCCGAGATTCAGGCTGGCACCTGGGCCTATCACCAGAAGGTGTATGGCCCGGACTTCGCCTATCAGGACTTCGCGCCCATGTTCAAGGCCCAGCTCTTTGATCCGGATCACTGGGCCGATGTCTTCGAGCGCGCGGGTCTGAAGTATGTCGCGTTTGTCTCGAAGCACCACGATGGCTACGCCATGTGGCCCAGCAAGGAGGCCTCCAACGATTGGGGACGCCCGTGGAACGCCGTCGATATCGGCCCGCATCGCGACGTGCTCGGCGACCTGACTACAGCCGTGCGCAGCAAGGGCATCCGCATGGGCTTCTACTACTCGCTCTACGAGTGGTACAACCCCATGTGGCAGTACGACCGCGAACGCTACGTGCGCGAGCACATGTTCCCGCAGTTCAAGGATCTGGTCACGCGCTACAAGCCCGACATCCTCTTCACCGACGGCGAGTGGGAGATGACCGCCGAGCAGTGGCACTCGCCCGAGCTGCTGGCCTGGCTGTTCAACGAGTCGCCGGTCAAGGACTCGGTGGCCATCAACGACCGCTGGGGCAGCGATACCAGGCATAAGCACGGCGGCTACTGGTCGACCGAGTACACGGCGGGCATGAGCAGCGGCGATCATCCGTGGGAGGAGGCCCGGGGCATGGGTGTCAGCTTCGGCTATAACCGCGCCGAGGGCCTGGACAACTATCACACCAGCCGCGAACTGGTGATTATGCTGTCCGATATCGTCAGCCGCGGCGGCAACCTGCTGCTCGACATAGGGCCTCGCGCCGATGGCACGATTCCGCTGCTGATGGAGGAGCGGCTGCTGGAGATCGGCAACTGGCTGAAGGTCAACGGCGACGCCATCTATGGCACCAGGCCGTGGAAGACCGCTCAGCAGTGGAGCTCCGGAGAACGACCGAAGGACCAGTACAACAGCGAGTACAACTCGGCCTACGACATCACCAAACAGGTTGGCGAACCGAAGGACGGCAAAGCCAGCATCGAAGCCTTCTTTACCTCGAAGGGCAGCGATGTGTTTGCGATTCTGCCTCGCTGGCCAGGCCACAGCTTCCTCATCCGCGATCTGGCCAGCGCCAAGTCGGTTGAGCTGCTGGGAGCTACCGGCAAGCTGACGTTCAAGCCGACAAAAGAGGGGCTGTTGATCCAGCTTCCCGAACTTCCGCAGGAGTTGAGCAGGCAGCCAGCCTGGGTGCTCAGAGTAAGTCAATAATACCGTGCTACACTGTAGCCCAGTGAGGTGTGTCATGTCCGCCAATGCCGTCGTTCGTGCTCGTATTGACGAAAACATCAAGCAGGAAGCAGCCGCTGTTCTCGAAACCATCGGACTGACGGTCTCGGACGCCTTCCGGCTGATGCTGGTGCGCGTGGCAAGGGAAAAGGCTCTGCCTTTTGAGCCGCTGATACCGAATGAGACGACCGTCGCCGCCATGCGCGAAGCTCGCGCCGGTCGCGGGAAAACCGTAACCCTCGAACAGTTGCGCGATGAGCTGTATGCGGACGATTAAACGAGGCTCTCAGTTCAAACGGGACATGAAGCGCGAGCAACACTCTCTGCGGCAGCGTAAGATGATCGATGAGTTCTTGGAGGTCATCAGCCTGCTTGCCCAGGACATTCCGCTACATGCAAGGTATCTTGATCACGCGCTGATCGGCGAATGGAAAGATCATCGCGACTGCCACATTCGCCCGGATCTGGTGCTCATTTATCGGAAACCCGATGATGCCACGCTGCAACTCGTGCGGCTCGGCAGCCATGCGCAGTTAGGTTTATAAAAAGACCCCACCCATGAGTCTCCACGGCGACTCATGGGTGGGGTCTTCAGATTGTCTCTGGTCTTTACTCCTCTTCGTCCTCGATCGGGCGCTTGGCTGTGGCCAGAATCTTCTCGGCTATCGCCTGCGGAACGATGTCGTAGTGGTCCATCTCCATGCGGAAGCTGCCTCTGCCCTGGGTCATCGAGGTCAGGGTGGCTCCGTAGGTGAGCATCTCCGCCATGGGAACTTCGGCGCGAACCGTGGTTCCAGCTCCCTCGCTGTCCATGCCCTGAATGCGGCCACGGCGTCCGTTGAGGTCGGCGATCAAGGCTCCGGCAAAGTCGTCCGGAGCTTCAATCTCCACGTGCATGATCGGCTCCAGCAGCGCGGGCTTGCACAGCTCCATGCACTTGCGGAAGGCCAGACGGCCCGC
>WQYS01000403.1 GCA_009781125.1 Acidobacteriaceae bacterium
AATATGTCGGCTGATCGTCGAAATATAAGGCCTTATCCTCTTCCCATTGCGCTGGGCTGTAGGCAGCACATCATTGAAGTGTTTCTTACTGAAAGGGTTAGTTGCCGCATAGTACCTCAAAATTAACTCTCACAAGGTTCGTATGAGTGCCAAATCGGTACAAAAGTTGATCAGCAACCAATTTTATTCTGGCGCGTCAAACAAATAGTTGGCATAATGCCAATATGCCAATAGATGCAGTCAAAGCGGATGTTGCGCAGGGTTTGCTACGTGATTGCCTAGATCATGGACGTGTAATACAAGGAAAGCACTTCCGAGAAGAGTTGAGAAATGAAGGACTTGAGTTTCCAGACGCATGGCATGTTCTCAATACAGGCTGCGTTTCCAAGCCACCGGAACCGCATATTAAGACTGGAGAATGGACGTACAGAATTGAGGGGCGCACACCAGACGGTATAAGCCTGGCAATTGTTTTTAGCTTCAAGCAAGTCGGCGAAGTATTTTTGATTACGTGTTTTTCTTTGGAGTCGAAAGGAAGTTGGTCATCATGAAAAGGTCAAGGGTATGCGACAACTGCGGTAAAAAGGCCACGGTTAGCGTTCAGGACGGATACCCATTCCCGGAAATGGGCATTCCGGTTATATTGAGCGGAATTGAGGTTGTAGAGTGCACTCATTGTGGCGAGAGCACTCCGATCATTCCATGCGTAAACGCGTTAATGCGTGTTTTAGCGGCTGCAGTCGTCAGGAGCGGGCATGGCAAGCTGAGAGGAGAAGAGATCCGGTTTCTGAGAAAGTATGTTGGCAAGAGTGCGGTTGATTTCTCACGATTACTGAACATCGACCACACACATCTTTCAAAGATCGAAAACAACCACACGGAAATAGGAGACAGTCTCGACCGATTCGTCCGTTTGTTGGTAACAGCAATGAGTCCTGAGCTAAACCCGCAGACACAGGAACTGATAGAAGAGTTTCCAAATATGGATGATTCATACATTTCAGAACTTCTCCCGCGAGAGATTTCAGTCCCTGAAATGGCGTGTGCTGCTTAAAGAAGAACTTAACTGGAAAATCTGAATTGACTGCCCCCGTCCCGGATAACCGGCGGGGGCGTTTCCGTCTCAGGGTGACAAGGCTAGGCTTCGCTAATTTTCCCCAAAGCGCGCATCACATCGGCAGGCTCCGGACGCACGCGGAAATCGGCATGGGCCTCCACGAAGGCCAGCGTCGAATCCTGCCGGACCACAAAGATGCCCGGAAGCGGAAGTCTCCAACTGGATTCGGTGGCCGTGTGATAGGTCAGTCCGGCGTTGTGGTACGGAACATTGATAAGAATCCTCTGAAAATAACTGCGCTGAGGCGGGGGAACCGTATAAGCCAGCCCGAAACTCTCCGCAACGCTGCAATCCAGGTCCGAGAGCATGGGAAAGGTCAGCCCTCGCTCGCCAGCCATAAACGCATTCTGGCGCGTAGTCTGTGGCGATATGGCAACGAACAGCGCGCCTCTTTGCAGCAGGCTGCTATACAGGCGCTGCCAGGTTTCCAGTTCCGTAATGTCATACGGACACCAGCGGCCACGGAAAAAACTCACCACCAGCGGGCCAATGGCAAGCAGGTCGCTGGAGCGGACCGGCTTGCCTGTAGCATCCGGTAAGACGAACGGCGGCGCCACCGCTCCCCGGCGAAGCGCGCGGTCTTCTATGCCCGAGGCAAACAGTTCCGCCGTGCTCTTCTCTGAAAACGCCATCAGCTCGGCCCCGACCAGGCGGCGCGTGTTCTGGGTAATCTGGTCGAGTTGATCCTGAAGCGAGGTCCCTTGATTCACTTGATTCTTTAGTTCCAGCACCTCATTATTATCGCAGCTTGGATGCCCGGGTACGCCAGATTGTAGAATGAGATTTGAGACTTTCGCCTGTTGGGACAGTTGGGCTTCATCGATAGTACCTGCATAGAACCTGCATGAAGATTCGCTCCGGGCCTGCCGATCTATCTATTCTGCCGAGAACGATACTGACATCCCTGTGAGGAGCCTGTGTCTCTAAACGAATCACCTGTCAATCTGCCTCTCCGCGTGGTTGCCATCGGCGGCGGCACCGGACTCTCGACGCTGCTTCGCGGACTGAAGCGCTTCGTTCCCGTGTCGTATCAGCGGATGGGCGATCCGCCCTCCGAAGCCGAAGACCTGAACAGCTCCGAGCCGGTCTCTGCGGCGGACGGGCCGCTGATCGGCGACCTGTCGGCGGTCGTCACCGTCACCGACGATGGCGGCTCCTCTGGACGCCTGCGCGAAGAGTTCAACATGCTGCCGCCGGGCGACATCCGCAACTGCATGGTGGCGCTCTCCGAAGACGAGCACCTGCTGTCGCAGCTCTTCCGCTACCGCTTCGACCAGGGAGAGCTGCAGGGCCACAACTTCGGCAATCTCTTCGTCGCCGCACTCTCGCGCATTACCGGCGACTTCGTGCAGGCCGTGCAGATGTCCTCGCAGATTCTGCGCACGCGCGGGCGGATCTTCCCCGCAACCAGCACCAACGTCACCCTGACGGCCCGCATGGGCGACGGCTCGCTGGTGCGCGGCGAGACCAGCATCACGGCCAACCGCAAGAGCATCGTCGAGCTGAGGCTGGAGCCCACGGCGGTCGAGCCTCTCCCCGAGACCCTTGAGGCCATTGCCAATGCCAACCTGATTACGCTCGGTCCCGGCTCGCTCTACACGTCGCTGATATCGAATCTGCTAGTTCACGGAGTGCCTGAAGCCATCGCGGCGTCGCGCGCCACCAAGGTCTTCATTTGCAATCTCATGACCCAGGCCAACGAGTCGCTGGGGCTGACGGCGGCGCAGCATATTGAGAAGATTCAGCAGCACGCGGGCAGCGTGCGCGGGCCTAACGGATCTATCGGATCTGTGTTCGACTACGCGCTCGTCAACACGGCGCCCATCTCGCCGGAGCTGCTCGCGCGCTACGCCAGCGAGGGGCAGGAACCGATTCTGGCCGATCTCGACCGCGTGCGCGCGCTCGGAGTCGAGCCGGTTGCAGGCAGCTTCGTCCGCGAAGGCGACCTGCTGCGCCACGACAGCGACCGTCTGGCCGAAGCGCTGATGATGCTGGCTATGCAGGAAAAAACTGGGTGCCCCACTCATGACGCAGTCTTATCGCGTCATGAGTGGGATTCGTACACGCCC
>WQYS01000404.1 GCA_009781125.1 Acidobacteriaceae bacterium
CCGGAATATCGAAGAGATTCACCTTGGCCTTTTCGCCCGCGCAGGAGACCGCGTTCGCCTTCAGCACCCAGCGCTTGCCGCGGATCGCATTCAGCATGCCTCCGTAATCAAGATACTGCGCGTTTATCCACGGGTCGGGCGCAATCGAGTGATCGGAGTCCGGAAAGGGGGCCAGGGGAAACACTCCCAGATGTAGACGCTGCTGGAAGAACGCATCCGGATCGGGACGCAGGCTATCGATGCCATCGGTCCATACGGTGACAGGACACTGCGATCCCATTACGCCTGCCAGGTTGAGAGCCGAGGGAGAGTCTCCGAACTCCATGAAGATGCCATCGACATGGCCAAGCGTATCCACGCGGCGGGTAAGGCAATTGACAAAGACAAACTTATTGGCGTCATGGAAGACAGGCGCCATCCTGGCAAGCGCCTCTTTCCATGAGCTGACCAGAGATCGCGCAGCCCTGCCATTCACCCACGACACCTTATCGTCTCGGCGCGCGTTGTAGAGCATGAGCCAATCCATGCGGTCGATCGCGATGCCATCGGAGTACGGCAGCGTGGCAACCATGTGTTTGGCCTGTTCAACAAGATAGCGCTGCCAGACCGGTTCGCCGGGATCCATCACCACATTTTTGAACCAGTTCGAAAAGTGGATACTCCCATCCTCGTTGCGCAGAACCGCATCCTGGACGGCATAGTAGATGAAGTCATTGGGATCGCGCCACAGTTCAGAGGCGGAAGCGGCTTTTCGAGGCGGGGCCGCGTCCTGAATATAGTTGCCCGCTTCTGTAGTTACGAAATACTCCAGAACATGAAAACCCTTCTCCCGCATTTTCCTGTTGTAATCGCTCATGCGGGCAATCGACGTTGGCTTCTGGTACCACGAGTTCCATTCAACGTCCGGATCGACTAATGGGATGTTCATGCCTAAAAATGGCCAGCCGAAGGTAGCGTTCCAGTTCACGCTCATGGCCATCTGGGCCAGTGTCTGGACGTCGAGCTCCCCATGATATCCGCTGTAGGCGCCGCATCCATCGAGTTCGTATGCCCGATGGTTTATCGGCTCGAAGTAGCGCGGATAGCGGGCAGCCATCCAACCCAGTCCTGCCCTCCAATCCGCTGGATGCGCCACCAGATCGATGGCAAACCGGACCGGGCTGGCGCTGGAGATGCGGTGATTCATACGAGCCAGAACCGCGTCGCCCATCTCCGTGGTTCTTAGTTCCATGTCAAGCAGAGTGTCGTCCGGCGACTGGATCACGCTCAAGGCAATGTCTCGACCGGGTTCTCCGACCGTGACCATGGGCACGGCGAAACTATGTTCGCCTTCATACATGCCATGTCCGCCAACCGTCAGATAGTCCACGGGCTGGCCATGAGCTCCGTATCTGAGCGTCCGGTTCGTAAACCTGGTAAACGTGAGCGGATCGGCCCAGCGGTTCACATCCTCGACTGGCCGCGACCACGCCGTCCAGAGACGCGCTTCGCGCCCCTTCAGCCAGGCCAGTTGCGTTTCAATCCCTGTGCTCCACGGCTCGTCCTCGCCGAGAACCTCGATCTCCCAGCGGATGCTGGTCTCCGTGGGGACAAGGCGATCGGTTACCTGGCAACGCTCTCCGCTATCCAGGCGGGTCCATCTGTGGATAAACTCGACGCCTCCGCCTTCGAGCTTGCGATAGCTTCCCTCAGGATCCACGGTGCAGTTTTGCAGGAAGGTGCACATGCGCAACGGCACAGACACCTGCTCCGGACCGAGCTTCGCTTCGAGGACGTGTCCATCTTTGGAGAGACCGATGCGCAGGCCAGGCGCCGATATCTGCTCAGCAACAACATTGTTGTCGGAAGCGGCTGCTCTGTCTGCAACGGTCGCTACCTGCGCAAATGTTTTTGCCGTAAACCAGCTCAATACGCCTTTGAAATACGTTCGCCGTGTTATTCGCATTTCGGATCAAAACCTTTTTCGATATTAGCCAGTTCTTCACGGAATCTATCGCCGCTCGCCGGGACGGCTAAAGCATTATCCATGTAGCTAGACCCCTCCTTGTCATTCCGCAGCGAAGCGGAGGAATGACAAGGAGAAGAACATAGCCACCAATCCCGCATCTGGCGATACGACCGCCAGATGCGGGGCACCCGGAGTGTTGCTTGCTATATGCCGCAGAGGTGGACTTCTACGCCCAGTTCATTGAACATCGCCGCCTTGGCTGCCAGCGCCAGATCGGCAATCTGATCGGACGGGGCATAGGCCACGTTGATGTGGTTGGCGCGATGCCTCGCCATGAGCTGGTCGCGCGAGACGCCGTGCATCACGGCGCTCATGATGGGCCACTGCGACGTGGTCTCGGCCCAGCGAGCCTTCATCTCCTCGGCGGGCAGATCGATGGCCGTGGCCCGTCCCAGGTCCACATGCAGCTTGTCGCCTTCGACAAAGACGCGGCTCCAGACCACTGCGCCCGGCTTGCAGGCGCCCGTCAGCGTGCCTCCGCCCAGGCGGAAGTACATCGACGGCTGCCGCTCGCTGACCGCACCGGCGTATCCGCCCTTGATGTGCGAGGCCGGAACGGCCCCGGAGATCTCGAAAACCCAGACAAACTCGTCGATGTCTCCACCCTTGTAGCACTCGCCCCAGCGCACGTCGTGCAGCGTCGATGCCGGATCTAGGTTCATCGCGTTCCAGACGCGGTTGGTCACCAGCAGGTCGAGGCCCGCGCACTCGTCGGCTTCGTTGAAGTGCGGCAGAGCCTTGCCAGCGTAAAGCTCGCGGCCATCCTGCGTGTAGGCGGGCGGACGCTCAACGTTGTTCAGCAGGCCCTCGACCAGGTCCGAGGCGGGAGCCATGTCCTTCAACCCCTGCTGGTACGGAATGCCGATCACGTCGCAGCCGAAGCTGTCGGCGATGCGCAGCGCAGCGATGTACATCTTGCACTGTCCGAGAATCTGCGCGTCGGTCAGGTCGGTCTCTTCGTTCGGCCCGGTGACGAACTTGACGCCAGCGGCGTCGAGCCAGGCGCGGATCTTCAGCGCTTCGGCGTCGGAGACCTCGCGCATGGCCGCTACCAGAGCCGACTGGTTCAGCCGCTCCTTGAAGACTCCCGCCGGATACATGAGGTTCTCCTCGATGATGGCGTTCGACATGCCCATGCAGCCCTCGTCGAAGACGCCCATAATGGCCTTGCGCGC
>WQYS01000405.1 GCA_009781125.1 Acidobacteriaceae bacterium
AAGGTCTACATCCAATATGGAGCCGTGACGTGGCCCGGAGAGATAGACCTTGCGCCTGATGCGATGTACGACGCCATCAAGGAACATGGCGAATGGATTCTGACGGGATTGCGCGGCGAGGGTAAAAGCGTCCAAACTTAAGGCCAGCTTAAGGAATTACTCTTTCTGAACAGTTGTGAGTATTTATGCGTCTTTTGTGTGGCATACGGCGTATACTCAACTGTTCGCTGCTCCATATTTGAGGTGGCAGACAGAAAGTCTGGTGGCTTATGAAAGCGCTCTTCACCACTGTCATGATGCTTGGGTTGGCTGGAGTCCTGACCGCTCAGGATAAGCCTGCGGCAACACCTCCTCAAGACGTGCAAATTTTACCCGCGAATACCGTGCCGACGGATGCCTCTGCCTCCGCGGACCCCTCTGAAGAGCCGGCAGACGCCGCTACAGAGCCGGAAGACTCGCACGTGCGCATCGTGCGCCTGAGCCAGGCCGATGGCAACCTGGGCATCGACCGTGGTAACGGCAAGGGCGAACAGGTGTCGCAGAACATGCCCATCGTCGAGGGCACGCGCCTCCAGACCGGAGACGGCACCGCCGAGGTCGAGTTCGAGGACGGCAGCACCATGCGCATGATTCCGTTCTCGCTGGTGGAGTTTCCGCAGCTTGCGCTGCGCCAGTCCGGAGTGAAGGCCTCGACGCTGAACGTCCGGCAGGGGACTGTGTATGTAAGCCTTATGAACTCGAAGGACAACGAGTTCACGCTGACCGCCGGACAGGCAACCATCCAGGTTGCGCCCTCGACCCATCTGCGTATCGATATCGCATCGCCGAAGACGAAGGTCTCCGTCTTTGAGGGCAGCGTTTCGATCTCCTCCGGAGGCAAGACAACGACGGTGGAGAAGAAGCAGACCGCCGCGCTGGACATCAGCGATCCGGCTAATGTTGCAGTCACCAAAAAGGTGGAGAAGGTTGACTGGGATCAGTGGGACAAAGACCAGATTGACTTCCACAAACGCTATGGGACGGCGAACGCCTATGCTGGCGGCGGTGACGCCTACGGCCTCAGCGACCTGAACTACTACGGCAGTTTTTTTGACAGTCCGTGCGGGTCGATGTGGCAGCCCTACTTCATCAGCGCGGCGTGGGATCCATGGGGAAACGGCCTGTGGGCGTGGTATCCCGGCGCGGGCTACTCGTGGGTGTCGCCTTATCCGTGGGGATGGCTGCCGTATCATTATGGCTCATGGGGCTTTTGTGACGGGTTCGGCTGGGGATGGCGGCCCGGAGGCGTCTGGCGCGGACTGAGGAATGGCACTTCGGCTGGTGGTGGCGGCGTCCTGCCAACTCTTCCAGGGAAACATCCGGGGAAACACCCCGGCAAAGGCGGACATTCCGGCAACGGCGGACACCCCGGCAAGGGTGGCCATCCTGGCAAAGGAGGTCCGCCAGCGACAGGCACCAGGCCGCCGCATCCGCCCACGACTCGAACTGCAACTTTGGTGAAAACGAGCCGTACGCCGCTGGTGTATTCCAGAGAGCAGCGGTCGGGTTACTTTGTCTTTCAGAGAGATTCGGCAGGGCTGGGAGTTCCACGCAGGGCGATGGGAGATGACAATCTAAATCATCTTTCGAACAGCGTTGAGCAGCACGGATATGCCGCCCGCCCGGCTTACGATATGCCACTATGGAGGTCGGGACCATCTGGTCAGCAGACAAGTGGAGGCGCTCCATCGTCGCATAATAATGGAGGTTCAAACAGCTACGTCGGCCCGGCCCACGGGGGGGCGTCCCATAGCGGCTCAGCCAGCGGCGGCTCGTACCACGGCAGCTCTGGCGGAGGCAGCTCCCACAGTGGAGGGTATGGTGGAGGCAGCTCCCATGGCGGAGGTGGTTCGTATAGTGGAGGCGGCTCCCACGGAGGTGGCTCATATGGAGGTGGGGGCGGCGGTTCCCACGGCGGCGGTGGTGGAGGTTCGTACAGCGGTGGCGGTGGCTCTCACAGTGGCGGAGGCGGCAGTTCTGCTCCGGCTCCGAGTTCAGGAGGCGGCAGGACGCATTGAGGCCTTGTCGAACTGCAAAAAAATCACAGTTGGTGTTGATAGATGCTAGGTCGATGCTGGAGAGGGCTGTCCCTCGCCAAAGCCGGGTTTGCGGCCTTCGGGCTTGAGGATCTTCTGATCGCCTGAACCCGAATCGACTCCTGCAAGCGAGGTGCGGATTGGCGGCAGCTCCTTGCCTTCGATAATCAGCTTGATCTCCGTGGCATCCAGCGTCTCGCGCTCCAGCAGAGCGCCGGCCAGCCGGTGCATGATGTCCTGATTGCTCTTCAGGATGTTGTACGCCGACTGATAAGCCGTATCGACGAAGGCGCGAACCTCCAGGTCGATCTGCTTGGCCGTCTCCTCGGAGAAGTCGCGGTGCTGGGCGATCTCGCGGCCAAGGAATATCTGCTCTTCCTTCTTGCCGTAGGTCATCGGCCCCAGCTTCGACATGCCATACTCGCAGACCATCTTGCGCGCCAGTTCCGTGGCGCGTTCGATGTCGTTGCCTGCTCCGGTGGTCATCTCGCCGAGGAAGATCTCCTCTGCGCAGCGGCCCCCCATCAGAACAGCCAGCTCCGTTGTAAGGTAATTCTTTGTGGCCGTGTGCTTATCTTCCTCTGGCAGCGAGACGGTAACGCCCAGAGCCCAGCCGCGGGGGATGATCGTGACCTTGTGCAGCGGGTCGGAGCCTTCGCTCATGGCGGCAACCAGCGTATGTCCGGCCTCGTGATAGGCTGTGTTGCGCTTCTCCTTGTCACTGAGCAGCATGGACTTGCGCTCGGCGCCCATCATCACCTTGTCCTTGGCCACCTCGAAGTCGTACATGTGCACGGCCTTGCGATTGTAGCGGGCAGCGGCGAGAGCGGCCTCGTTGACCATGTTGGCCAGATCGGCTCCGCTGAAGCCCGGAGTTCCGCGAGCCAGCACGTTCAGATCGACGTCATCCGACAGCGGAACCTTCTTGGCGTGAACCTTCAGAACCTCTTCGCGGCCTCGGATGTCGGGCCGGTCGACCACCACGCGGCGGTCGAAGCGACCGGGGCGCAGCAACGCCGGATCGAGAACGTCCGGGCGATTGGTGGCGGCTACCAGAATGACGCCTTCGTTGGACTCAAAGCCGTCCATCTCAACC
>WQYS01000406.1 GCA_009781125.1 Acidobacteriaceae bacterium
GCCGGATCAAGCCCAGTCTGGTTGAAGACTGTGGCCATCTGGCGCCCGTCGATGTAGATGTTCTCTGCGGGCGATCCTTGCGCCTGGGCCGCAATATAGTCCTGATAGGCGTTAGGGTTCCTTTCGCGTACCTTGCTGGCGGCGGCATTATCGCTCAGACCGCTGAAGAACTCCTGGCTGCGCTTCGCCTCCTGCACGCGGTCCATGTCCGCCGAAAACCCAACCATTCCCGTAGCGGCATGAATGGCCCCCATCGTCGTCACGCCATTAAGGAAGGAGTCCCATAAAGCGTGACCAAATTCAGCCTGACCTTCATCCGTTCCTAAGTCCCATTGGCCTTTATCGTGAAGCTCGGCCAGGTTAAGCGCTTCGCGCAAACTCCCGCATCTGGCAAAAAAACGCCAGATATGGGGCACCCAACTTGATTTTGTATATGCTGCTTTTTATCAACAACTTGCATCCAATCTACGGTTGACCTTTGCACCGTCGGACGCAGTGCGTCCGCATTGCGTTGGTCTGTGACTGGTCCTCTTCAGCGCGCTTGAAAATTGTTCCACGTGGAACATTTTTCATCTTCTGGCCTCCGTGTGCTCTAAATTGTTCCACGTGGAACAATTCCAAGGCCCTATACTGACAACCGAGATGCCTGTACTTTCCGACACAACCATCGCCGAGCTGCTCTCGCCTTATATTGGCTGCCCTTCGCGGCTGCTGCCTGGCCTTTCGGCTTACCTCGACCTGCTGCTGCGATGGAACGCCCGCATGAACCTGACCGCCATCCGGACACCCGAAGAGATCGTCCGCCGCCACTTTGGCGAGAGCCTCTTCGCCGCGCTCCACCTGGGCGCTTCCGGAATGGAGATGCCGGACACGCTGCTCGATCTCGGCTCCGGCGCGGGATTTCCGGGACTCCCCATCGCTATGCTGCGCCCGGAGATCTCCGTTACGCTGGCCGAATCGCAGAACAAAAAGGCTGCGTTTCTACGCGAGGCGGTCCGCGTGCTGGAGGTTCCCAACGCCGAGGTCTGGGCCGCTCGTGCCGAGTCCCTGCCGGAAGACCGCCGTTTTCACACCGTAACTCTCCGTGCTGTAGACGCGATGAACGCCGCCATTGCCGCCGCCGCTCCTCGCGCTATCCGGAAGATGGTACTGCTTACGGCGACGCCTCCAACCCTGCCTGAGGGATTTACCGCAGAGGCTCCGATCCCCATCCCGAACACCAGCGCCTCGGTCCTGCTTCGGGCGGTGCGGGGTTAATTGTTCCACGTGGAACATTTTTGAAGGCAGGAGCGACGGACCCCTGACCCCAGGCCGGAAGCGCCAGAATGTTCCACGTGGAACATTTTTGGGGGTAGAGCGGCGGGCTCATAAACCCCAGGCCAGAGGCACAGATTGTTCCACGTGGAACAATTTGAGCTGAGCAGGTACACGGATTGTTCCACGTGGAACAATTTAAATGTTCCCGCAGGGACTGAACATTATTGGTTCTCCACAGCTTTTTCACCCTTCTCCACAGCCGAATGCCGTTGCTTCTTCCCCGGACTACCGAATAATCTGCAAACAGCAACGATTATGACCACTCCAGTCAGCAAACCCCAGTCCAGTGCAAAACCCGGGGCAGAAACGGAAACTCCGGAAACCATAGCACTGTCCGATACCGCCGCCCCGGCTGCCAACGGACATGTAATCTATGCCTCCAAGGTGATCGCCATCGTCAACCAGAAGGGCGGCGTCGGCAAGACCACGACCGCCATCAACCTGGCCGCTTCGCTGGCGATGGAGGGCCTGCCCACGCTGCTGATCGACTGCGACCCCCAGGCCAACACCACCGGAGGACTGGGCTTCGCCCGCGACGACGCGCGCGCCAGCATCTACGACCTGATGATGGGCCACGCCGCCGCCGAGTCGGTCATCTGCTCCACCGATGTCGAAAACCTTTGGCTGATCCCCGGAAGCAAGAATCTCATCGGAGCCAACATCGAGCTCGTTGGACTGAGCCGTCGCGAGTTCCGCCTGCGCGACGCCATCGAGCCGATCCGGAGCCGTTACCCGTTCATCCTGATGGATTGCCCTCCGGCGCTCGATCTGCTGACCCTGAACTCGCTGGTGGCCGCCGACGAGTTGCTGGTTCCCATGCAGGCCGAATACTTTGCGCTCGAAGGCATCTCCGAGCTGATGAGCACGCTCGACCGCGTCTCGCAGGTCTTCAACCCGGGCCTCTCGCTGGCGGGCGTGCTGATGACCATGTACGACGACCGCACCAATCTGTCGCAGCAGGTCTCGGAGAACCTGCGCGCGTTCTTCGAGGACAAGCTGCTGGAGACGACCATTCCGCGCAACGTGCGCCTGGCCGAAGCTCCCAGCCACGGCAAGCCTGTGGCTTTGTACGATTCCAAGTCACGCGGAACCGAGGCCTACATCGAGCTCGCTGCCGAAATTTTGAGGCGCAACAACATGGAGAGTCCTGGAAAGAAGCGCCGTCAGGCTGCGGCTGCCGCAGCGGCCAGTGCGCTGAAGTCCTTCCAGGCTCCGCAAAAGAAAAAGCCCCACTTTTGGTCGAAGTAGCAAAGGCCGGAGCTGCCACGCGAAACTGAAATCCAACATAGAGATTAGGAACCGAAGAGATGCCCACAGCCACAACATCCGCCAAGTCCAACATCAAGCCGGAAGCTAAACCAGACCCCAAACGCCACGCTTTAGGGAAGGGCCTGGAGTCTCTGCTGCCGCGATCCACCGTTGTGCCGTCCATCTCGGCGGAGTCCGCCGGAAAGCCGCTGGATCTCGACGTCAACATCATCGAGCGCAACCCCTGGCAGACGCGCACCAGCTTTGACGAGGCGCAGTTGGACGAGCTGGCGCAGTCGATCCGGGCGACCGGCGTGGTGCAGCCGATTCTGGTGCGGTCGATTGGCATGGGCAAGTTCCAGCTCATCGCAGGCGAGCGGCGGCTGCTGGCGTCGAAGAAGGCTGGCAAGGCTACCATCCCGGCGATCGTGCGTCAGGCTGCCGACGAGCAGGTTCTGGAGATGACCATCGTCGAGAACCTGCAGCGCGCGGACCTGAATCCGATGGAGCAGGCGCGCGCCTTTCAGCGGCTCAGCCAGGACTTCAAGATGACGCAGGAGCAGATGTCCATCGTCACCGGGAAAAAC
>WQYS01000407.1 GCA_009781125.1 Acidobacteriaceae bacterium
CCCGCCATTGCCGTCGATGACCGCAACCACGGTATTGATTCCCACCGTAGCGCCTTCGCTGATGCGAATCTCCTTCAGCGTGCCCGCGGCGGGCGAAGGGATCTCGGCATCGACCTTGTCGGTCGATATCTCGAACAGAGGCTCGTCACGCTGGACGCTGTCACCCGGCTTCTTCAACCACTTGGTTATGGTGCCTTCGGTGATGGATTCACCCATCTGGGGCATAAGTACGTCAGTCGGCATCGCTTCTCCCAATTCGTCTACGATTATACGGCGCGAGCCTGCCGCTCACTCGCGCATAATAAAGACTTTATACATCCGGCCAGCCGCGAAAGCCCGGGTGCCCCATCCTGAGCGCTTTTTGCGAAGGGTGGGAAAGTATACGGCTCAACTCACTACTGTTTCTAACAAGAACAATCGTTGATTGAGCATCGTACCTTCCCACCCTTCGCTACGCTCAGGATGGGGCACCCGGACTGTAAAGGAACACTCAAATCATGCTGATTCAGGAGCGCGCCAGCTCAGCAACCATCTGCCCAATCGACCGCACGGCCTCAGGATGCGCCAGCGCGCGCGCCTTGCGACCCATCTCTGCTCTTCGCGCACCGTCCGCCAGAAGAGACTGCAACACCTCCAGCAGCCGCTCCCCGGTCAACTCCGCTTCGACGATCATCTCTGCGGCTCCGGCTGACACGAAAACTTCGGCATTCTTTCGCTGATGATCGTCGGCTGCCTGCGGAAACGGAATCAGCACCGACGCCCGTCCCGCCGCCGCCAGCTCCGCCACCGAACTGGCTCCGCTGCGGCACAGAACCAGATTGGCTGCAGCAAACTCCTTCGCCATGCCGTCCAGGTATGGAGTGACGATGACTCGCTCAAAGCCAATCCCGGCGTACTTGTAGGCTGCTGTCGTAGTCTCGCCGTGCCGGGCACCGGTCTGATGCACGACCACCAGATCGGGCAAGCTATCGAGCAGACGCCGCATAATCTTCGGCATCGTCTCGTTGAGGACACGCGCGCCCTGGCTGGCCCCAAAGACCAGCAGACGTCTCCCCTGGCTTGCAGTTTCCGGCTCGATGGCAAAGAACTCCGGACGCACAGGCGTTCCCGTCACCACAGCTCGGCGAAGGTACCGGCGCGTAGCATCGAAGTTCACCGCTGCGCGGCTCACCCATCTGCCGACGATCCTGTTGGCAAGCCCGGGAACCGCGTTTGGCTCGAACGCCAGCGTAGGAACGCGCAGCAGAATCGCAGCCATCATGGCCGGCCCGGAGGCGTATCCGCCCACCCCGACCACAACATCCGGACAGAAGCTGCGGATCAGCCTCATGCATTGCAGCACTCCCAGAGGGAGATCGAGCAGAGTCCGCAGACGGGTGGCGAGACTGACATTCTTGAGCTGTCCCACCCGGATCAGCTCCAGCGGGAATCCAGCCTCGGGAACAAGCCGCGTCTCCAGGCCGCGCGCGGTTCCCACAAACCGCACCTCTGCTTCATAAGCCTCGCGTAGCTCGCGCGCAATGGCCAGCGCAGGGATGACGTGGCCGCCGGTTCCGCCGCCTGCAATCAGGACTCGCATCAATCGATCTCACGGGTCAGGTTCAGCAGCACGCCCATGCTCGCCAGCATCACGAACAGCGAGGTTCCGCCATACGATACGAATGGCAGCGGGATTCCCTTGGTGGGCAGCAGCGCCACCACCACGCTCATGTTGAAGAACGCCTGAATCAGCACCGTGCAGGTAATGCCGAAGGCCAGGAAGCGCGCGAATGGGTCCGTCAAAAGATACGCCGCCCTCAGTCCGCGGTAGCCCAGCCAGACGAACAGAGCAATCACGCACACCGCGCCGATCAATCCGAGTTCTTCGCAGACATTGGCAAAGATGAAGTCCGTATGCGGCTCGGGAAGATAGAACAGCTTCTGGCGGCCCTCCATCAGCCCCAGCCCGCGGAGCCCGCCTGTCCCCACGGCGATCAGCGACTGCCGAATGTGGAAGCCTGCATTGAGCGGATCGGCATCGGGATTGATAAAAGCCAGCATTCTAGCCCTCCTGAACGGTACGTGAAAGAGCTTGTAATAGAGCACCGGCGCAGCGCAAACTAGCGCAATTCCCAGATACCGCAAGCGCAGTCCGGCCAGATACAGCATCAGTCCCGCTATGGCGGCGCAGACTATGGCCGTTCCCAGATCATTCTGTTGCTGGATAAGCGCAACAAACACCAGCGGAAGCAAGGCTACCTTGAGAATCGTCCCGCGCCAATCATCCATCTTGTGGATCCGCGTCTGCAGGAAGTAGGCCAGAAACAGCACCAGCACGGGCTTGGCCAGCTCCGAGGGCTGGAAGGTAAAGAGGCTTCCAAACCGGAACCAGCGATGCGTATTGTGCGACCCCGGAACGGCAAACACAGCGAGCAGAAGCATGGTCGTAATAGCGACTGCTGTGAAAACGACCCTCGGACTGTTATAGCGCCGGTAGTCTACCTGCATCAGCACCACCAGCGCAATCAGGCCTGCCAGCGCACTTCCAGCCTGACTCAGCATAAAGTGATACGGTGAGTGGTAATTCTCCTGCGCCATCACCGCCGAGGCGGAGAACACCATCACCAGTCCAAACAGCACCAGCAGCAGCACTATGCCAAAAAGCCACTTATCGACTCCTACTCTTTTCGCCATCTTCCTACCTCTTCCATGCTCCTAACTCAACTCGTTGACGATCTTGCGGAACACTCTGCCGCGATGCTCATAGTTCTCAAACTGGTCGAAGCTCGAACAGGCCGGAGCCAGCAGCACCACATCGCCGGGAATCGCTGCTCGCTGCGCCTCGCGCACTGCCAGATCGAGTGTCCCCGCCGCCACCAGCCTGACGACTCCGTGCAGCTCGCGCTCAATCTTTTCGGCTGCCGAGCCGATGGTGTAGACAGCCTTCACCCGTTCCTTGAGCAGCGCCGAGAGCTGCGTGTAATCGGAGTCCTTGTCCTTCCCGCCAAGAATCAGGTGGATGCCGCCAGGGAAAGACGAAACCGCCTTGATGGTTGCATCTACATTCGTGGCCTTGGAGTCGTTGAAATACTCTACGCCGTTCAGCACGCGCACGAACTCAAGCCTGTGCTCGACGGCTTTGAAGCTGGCCACCGACGCGCGAATCTTCTC
>WQYS01000408.1 GCA_009781125.1 Acidobacteriaceae bacterium
AAGTTCTATCAGCAGGTGGTTCCGCTGACCGACCGGCTCGACTATCTCTGCCCGATGGTGGACAACACTGCCTACTGCCTCGCTGTGGAGAAGCTGCTCCAACTGGAGATTCCCGAGCGGGCGCAGTGGCTGCGGGTTCTGTTCAACGAGCTGACGCGCATTCAGTCGCATCTGGTGTGGCTCGGCACGCACGCCATGGATATCGGCGCGCTCACCGTCTTTCTCTACTGCTTCCGCGAGCGGGAGCAGTTGCTGCGCATCTTCGAGGCGGTCGCCGGGCAGCGCATGATGACCAGCTACATCCGCGTCGGCGGAGTCGCCATGGAGCCGCCGCTCGATATCTACGGCAAGATTCGCGCCTTCCTTGAGGACTTCCCCTCAAAGATCGACCAGTACGAGGGCCTGCTGCAGAAGAACCCCATCTGGATCGGACGCCTCAAGGGCGTGGGCTACATCTCGGCGGCGGACGCCATCGCGCTGGGCGTGACCGGGCCGCCGTTGCGCGCCTCGGGCGTCGATTTCGATGTTCGCCGCGACATGCCGTACTCCAGCTACGAGAAGTTCCAGTTCAACGTGCCTACATCGACCGAGGGTGACGTATGGGCGCGCTACGTGGTTCGCATGCAGGAGTTCCGCGAGTCGGTGAAGATATGTCTTCAGGCGCTCGATGGCCTGCCCGAGGGCCGTATCAAGGCGGACGCTCCCAAGATCGTGCTGCCCGACCGCGAGCAGATGAAGACGCAGATGGAAGCGCTGATCCATCACTTCAAGATCATCACTGAAGGGTTCGCGGTTCCGGCGGGCGAGGCGACCAGCTCGGTCGAGGCTCCGCATGGAATGATGAATTACTACGTCGTCAGCGACGGCACGGCCAAGCCCTACCGTGTGCACATGCGCAATCCGGGCTTCTCCATGCTGCAGGCGCTGGAGACCATGTGCAAGGGCGGATTGATCGCCGATGTAACAGCGGTCATCGGGTCCATCGATATTGTTCTGGGGGAGATCGACCGATGATCCTCACTCACCATGACGTTATCCCGCGCACTTACTCCCCATGCCGTCATCCTGAGCGAAGCGAAGGATCCCTGTATTTACTTTCTTCGCCGAGGAAATTTCAGGAAAGGTATGGACGGTTAGAGAGGTCAACGCTTTCCATTGGAGACTGTCGTCAACACAAGCAAAATACAGAGATCCTTCGCTTCGCTCAGGATGACGGCATCAAGTTTAAGTGTGGAGATAGCGCACAGTGAGTAAGATCGCCAACACAATCTTTTCGCCAGAGCTGGCCGCGCGTTTCGACCGCCTGGTGACTCTGTATCCGGTCAAGCGCTCGGCGCTGGTCCCCATGCTGCTCTATGCGCAGGACGAAGTCGGCTATGTCTCCGACGCGGTCGTCACCGAGATCGCACAACGGCTCGACCTGATGGAACTCGACGTGCGCAACGTGCTTTCGTACTACTCCATGCTGCGGACGAAGCCCGCGGGCAAGTACAACGTGCAGGTCTGCACCAACATCTCCTGCATGTTGCGCGGCGGATATGAGATTCTCGATCACTGCAAGAAGAAGCTCGGCATCGGCAATAAGGAAGTCACGCCGGACGGCGTGTTCTCGCTCGAAGAGGTCGAGTGTATCGGAGCCTGTAGCTGGGCTCCCGCCATGCAGGTCAACTACGACTTTCATGAGGAGCTCACGCCGGAGAAGGTCGATGAGATTCTCGAAACCTATCGCAAAGGCGAGGGAAAGGACGTGAAGTAAGATGCCCACCCTCGTCTCACATCCCGATGAAGTCAAGGTGATCTCGCGGCGCTTCGGCCAGGGCGCGGCCAGCATCGACAGGTACATCGAGCTGGACGGCTACAAGGCAGCCGAGCGAGCGCTCGCCGAAGGTCCGGACTGGATCATCAGCACCATGAAGGCCAGCGGCCTGCGCGGACGCGGCGGAGCTGGCTTTCCCGCCGGCATGAAGTGGTCCTTCGTGCCCAAGCAGTCGGAGAAGCCCAAGTACGTGCTCGTCAACGGCGACGAGTCGGAGCCGGGAACCTGCAAGGATCACGTCATCTTTCTTCACGACCCGCACACGATTGTCGAAGGCACGATCATTGCCGGGCTCGCCATCGGCGCGAAGATGGGGTTCATCTACCTGCGCGGCGAGTACCGCTACCTGCTGAAGATCGTCGAGAAGGCGGTCGCCGATGCCTATGCGAAGGGCTTCCTGGGCAAGAACATCTTCGGCAAGCAGGGGGTCGACTTCGATATCGTCACCCAGACCGGAGCCGGAGCCTACGAGGTCGGCGAAGAATCGGCGCTGATGGAGTCGCTCGAAGGCAAGCGCGGCGTGCCTCGCATCAAGCCTCCCTTCCCTGCCGTGGTTGGACTTTATGGTGGGCCAACAATCATCAACAACGCTGAGACTATCGCCGCCGTGCCACATATTCTGCTGATGGGTGGCGAGGCCTACGCCAAGCTCGGCAGCGAGCGCAACGGAGGCACGCGGTTGTTCGGCATCAGCGGCCACGTCGAGCGGCCCGGAGTCTACGAGCTGCCGATGGGCTACTCGCTGCGCAAGGCCATCTATGACGTGGCAGGCGGAATTCGCGGCGGCAAGAAGCTGAAGGCCGTCGTACCTGGCGGCAGCTCTTGTCCGGTTCTTACCGCCGACGAGATCGACATCGGCATGGACTTCGACCAGATGGGCAAGGCCGGAACCATGGCCGGATCGGGCGGCATCGTGGTGCTCGACGAGACGGTCTCCATGGTCGAGTTCGCTATGCGCACCATCGCCTTCTATCAGCATGAGTCCTGCGGATGGTGTATCCCCTGCCGCGAAGGCACCGACTGGCTGCGCAAGACGCTGACCCGCGTCTACAACGGCGGCGGCATGAAGAAAGACGTGGACAACATTCAGTACCTTGCCGAAAACATGCTAGGACGAACCTTCTGTCCGCTGGGCGACGCGGCGGCCATGCCAACAATCGCGTTCGTGAAGAAGTTCCGCAAGGAGTTCGAGGAGTACATCGAGACTCACCAGGCCGCAGCGCCTCTCCTACAGATAACGCAGATAGCGGGAGCACACTAATGGCTGACGTTACCTTCATCGCAGACGGCAAGAAGATCACCGCCCCCGCAGGCACGCTGCTGTTGGAAG
>WQYS01000409.1 GCA_009781125.1 Acidobacteriaceae bacterium
CCCAGTTCATCGACAGCAAGCGGCCATGCGTCCGGGCCATGAAACTCGGTGGCGCGAAACTCTCCGGTGGAAAGGTCCACGAGCGCCAGCCCGCACACGGCGTCCTTGCCCGAACCGGTCGCAACAACCGCCGCCAGATAGTTGCTTTGCTCCTCGCCGAGAGTAGGGTCGACCGCAGTCCCCGGCGTCAGGATGCGCGTCACCTCGCGCCGTACTACGGTCTTGGCAAGCTTGGGGTCCTCCATCTGCTCGCAGATGGCGACCCGGTAGCCCTTGCGCAGAAGCCGCTGCAGATACGTCTCGACGGCATGATACGGAACCCCGCACATGGGCACACTCTTGGCCTTGTCGCGTGAGGTCAGGGCCAGTTGCAGCTCACGCGCCGCTACGATGGCGTCGTCAAAGAATAGCTCGTAGAAGTCTCCCATGCGGAAGAAGAGCAGCGTATCCGGATTGGCGTCCTTGGCCGTCCGATATTGCCGCATGGCAGGCGAGAGGTTCGCCTGTTCCGCCGCTAAACCGTTTGTCGTTGATTGAGACATCCGAGTGGCCAGAATACCGCACCTGTTTTTTTCTTGCCATGCCACGGACGCCCGGGTGCCCCATCCTGAGCGAAGCGAAGGGTGGGAATGTAAGACGCTCAGCTAGACAATTTCGATCGAAACAGTGGCGAGTCAGACTGTTACTTTCCCACCCTTCGCAAAAAGCGCGAAGGATGGGGCACCCGGGTGTCCGTGGCATGGCAAAAGAAAGCAGATTCCGTCGCTTTGCTCCGGAATGACAAGGCGGGAATAGGATGACAACGAAGAGAGAAGTGGGATAGCTTCAAAGTATGACGGAGTTCTGCCATCGCTGCGGCGACGAGCTTCCCGCTACGGCCGGGAGCGCCACCTTCTGCCCGCACTGCGGCGCGCCTCAGATTTACTTCGCCGGTCAGAATCCAGACGCGGAGCAGACTGGTAATCCGCAGACAGCGGCTCAGCCGCCGCGTCTGCAGCTTATCGAGTGGAAGACAGTCATTCGCTCGGCCCTGATGATCGGCTTCGTCGCCGCGATTCTCAATGTTGCCTCGGCGGGTCTACCGGGCC
Organism: Acidobacteriaceae bacterium; assembly: GCA_009781125.1. Next base: position 1,089 of record WQYS01000409.1, read on the forward strand.
TCTTTCTGTTGAACTATTTGTTAATCTTCAGCACGCCGGCACTGGCTCTGGCGATCTACCAGAAGCACCATCCTCAGGCGCGCATGGACCTGCGCATCGGCGCACGGATCGGTCTGGTTGTAGGACTGGTGCTGCTGGGGTGCATGGCCGCGTCCTCGGTCATCATGGGGGTGGTGGCGCGTTTTGGCCTGCATAATATGGCTAACTTCGACGCGCAGTTGCTGCAGAAGATTCATCAGGGGCAGGAGATGGCCCAGAACTGGGCCGTTGCGCACAACATTCCCAAGCCGGATTACTCCTACATGAACACGCCCGAGGCGCGCGTGTGGATTCTGCTGCTGAACTATGGGCTGCTAGGAGCGGCCGTGCTGGCGTTTTCGACCCTGGCCGGAGCGCTGGGCGGCACACGGCGGACGCGGCGAAGCTAGCCAGTGTTTGCGAATGGCGTTTTTCGTAACTGCTGCCGCCTCTGCCTGATATCATCACAGGCAGAGTATTATGAGCAACCTGACGGAATCTGCCAATACGGCGAAGATGCGCGAAAAGGGCCGTCTCATGTCGGCCTCTGAGATCGAGCGGACGCTGGTGCGTCTGGCTCATGAGATTGTCGAGAAGAACAACGGCAGCTCCAACCTGGGCCTGGTCGGCATCAAGCGCCGCGGCGTTCCTCTGGCCCAGCGGCTGGCCGCGATGATCGAGAAGATCGAGCGCCGCCCGGTCGATACCGGCATGCTCGACATCAGCTTTTACCGCGACGACCTCTCGACCGACGGCCCGCGCCCGAAGGTGACGCCCAGCCCCATCGGATTCGACGTGACCGATCGCGATATCGTGCTGCTCGACGACGTTCTTTACACGGGCCGGACGATCCGCGCCGCCATGGATGCGCTCTTCGATCAGGGACGCCCGCGCCGGGTGCAACTGCTGGTGCTCATCGACCGCGGCCACCGCGAGCTTCCTATCGAAGCCACCTTCGTGGGCCGTACCGTTCCCACCTCCAGCCGCGAGATTATCGAGGTCAAGCTCAACGAGATCGACGGCGACGAACAGGTCCTGCTGATCGAGCGGGTGGACTGACGAGGGCGTGATGAATCGAGGCCACGCTCACCACGCCGCAGGTTCGCTGTTGAGCGTGACTCATCTTTCCGTCGCCGATGTTTCAGCCATTCTCTACGAGACTGCTCGCATCGAGCTGATGCCGCACAGTGCTCGCTCGCAGATACTTCATGGCCGCACTGTTGCGCTGCTGTTCTACGAATCGAGCACCCGCACCAGAACCTCCTTCGAACTTGCCGCCAAATCGCTGGGCGCTACTACGACGCTGGTTAGCGATAAGTCTTCGTCCATCGAAAAGGGAGAGAGCCTCAAGGACACGGGCCTCACGCTACGCGCGCTCGGAGCTGAAGCTATCGTGTTGCGGCATCCGTCGTCGGGCGCGCCCTTCGTGCTGGAGCGGGCCACCGGTCTGCCCGTGCTCAACGCGGGCGACGGCATGCATGAGCATCCCTCGCAGGCGCTGCTCGATCTGCGCACCATACTGATGCGTCTCGGCTGCGACGCCACGGCTGTCAATGCGAACACGTTGGCGGGCGTCACCGTGGTGATTACAGGAGATATTCTGCACAGCCGCGTGGCGCGTTCGAACGCCATGCTGCTGCCGCGGCTGGGTGCGCATGTGACGCTTTGCGGGCCGGAGAAGCTGCTGCCCAGCGATGCTCTGGGCCTGGGTGAGGGAGTTACGATAGAACGCGACTTCGATGCCGCGCTCGAACACGCCAGCAAGGGTGTCCCTGTCGTGATGGCGCTGCGCATCCAGAAGGAGCGACTGAGTGGGCTTCAACTCGACCTTGCGGAATATATTGACTGCTACCAGTTGAACCGGGACCGCCTTGCCAGAAGCGCGCCCAAAGCGGTTGTCATGCATCCGGGGCCGATGATCCGGGGTCTGGAGATCGACGACGCGGTCGCAGACGGCGCGCAATCCGCCGTCGAAGAGCAGGTCACCAACGGGCTTCGGGTTCGCTCGGCTTTGCTGGCGCGCGCGCACGGAGCAG
>WQYS01000410.1 GCA_009781125.1 Acidobacteriaceae bacterium
AAGTGGGCCCCCCCGGTGGTTTTTGGGGGGCGGGCGGGCAGGCTGTTTAAAAAAACCAAAATTTTAAATATCCCCCCCCCCCCCCCCCAAGATAAATCGTTTTTAATCAACGACTTCCTGAAAACAACTTCATCTCTGTCCCACCACTTCACAGCGGAGCGGAGCAATCTGCTTTCTGCTGAGAGTGCATCTTTTCAACCCATTCATTTTGCTGAGAGGTTTTATGCACGATCACGTCACTGGTTTCTATCGTGTCCAACGGTTCCTGCTTTGGACTAGCCTTGTTCTGTTTCTAACAACCTTCGCCGCCACGCTCCATGCCCAAACCTCGCCCGACTTTTCTATATATTCTCAGCCATCGACGCGTACGATTTCGTCAGCCGGAGGCACGGCAACCGATACGATCTATGTCCGTCTCCTAGCTGCGTCCGGAACGACTTCCACTGAGGTCGTGGCGCTCAGCGTAACCTCAGGACTTCCGACAGGCGCTACAGCGAGCTTCAGTCCTGCTTCGGTCGTGCCTAGCGTTAGTCCGAATATGTCATTTCCGGGAACCCCTTCGACACTTACCATCAACGTTCCGGCTTCTACCGCGCCGGGAATCTATACGATCCTCTGCACGGCCAGTGGAACCCTGTCGCAAACCTTTCAGGTGTTCTTGAACGTCGTTGCGTCTCTACCGGCGCAGGCCCCGCAAAGCGTTCTTCACAGCTTCGACAGCACCTCGCTTCCGGTGTCGCTGATTCAGGCCAGCGATGGCAATTTCTACGGCGTCGACACCAATGGGGGAGCCAATTTAGCGGGAGAGCTTTACAGGATGACTCCTGCAGGAGCGGTCACACCGCTTTATAACTTTTGCAGTAATGGAGACCCGAGCACATATACCTGCCCCGATGGCCAGAACCCGACTACCTTGATTCAAGGCGGCGATGGCAACTTCTACGGAACGACCTACGCTGGCGGAGCAAGCGGTGGTGGAACCGTCTACCAGATGACGCCTTCAGGGACTCTGACCACGCTTTACAACTTTTGCAGTGTTGCTCCCTGCAGCGACGGCGGTTTTCCACAAGCTCTGATTCAAGGTAGCGACGGCAACTTCTACGGAACAACCATGAATGGCGGAGCTATCTCAGCTCTTTACGGAGCGAGTTACGGTGGAACCGTCTTCCAGCTCACGCCATCAGGGACTCTGACCACGCTTTACAACTTTGATTATATGGATGCAGCATACGCCCTAATTCAAGGTAGCGACGGCAACCTCTACGGTACGACCTTGATGGGCGGAGCAAACAGTGATGGTAGCGTCTTCCAGCTCACGCTATCAGGGACAATGACCACGCTTTACAGCTTTAGCCTTAGCGATGGGAGGCAGGGGTCAAACGCTCTGATTCAAGGCGCTGATGGCAACTTCTACGGAACGATGCCATTCGGCGGACCAAACGATGCTGGAACTTTCTTCCAGCTCACGCCTTCAGGGGTTCTGACCACGCTTCACAGTTTTTGCAGCGACAGCCCCTGCCTCGACGGCAGCACGCCTGGAGCTGGCGCCACCTGGGCTAACGGTTCCAGCGCTCTGATTCAAGGCGGCGATGGCAACTTCTACGGAACGGCAGAGTCGGGCGGAGCAGGCAGTGGTGGAACCGTCTACCAGATGACGCCATCAGGGACTCTGACCACGCTTTACAACTTCTGTTTCGAGAGCTCTTGCAGCGACGGCTATCAGATATTCGCCCTGATTCAGGGCAGCGACGGCAGTTTCTATGGAACGACCAGGTATGGCGGAGCAAATAATTATGGCGTAATTTACAGTTTGTCGCCTTCGCCAGCAGTGCCCGCTCCGGTGCAACTGTCGTTTTCGAGCGCTCAAGTCAGTGTCGGCGACTCCACCACGCTGTCGTGGCAGGTGCTCAACGGCACTTCCGCTACGATGCAGCAGTGCTATGCGTTCGTGCAGAACGGGGACGCGGGCGCTGGTGACTGGACCGGGAAGCAGACCGGAACGGCCAGCAGCGGCGTTTACTCCGGCTCGGCAACCATCACGCCCACGGCGGACGGAACCTACACCTATGCTCTGACCTGCGGCGGCATCGAATCGGGCTTTGCCACCCTGACCGTAGGCGCTCCCGCGCTGCCGCTGGCCGTTACCACCTCCAGCCTGCCCGGCGCCACCGTCGGCACAGCCTACTCGCAGACGCTGGCAGCAAGCGGAGGCGTTCCGCCCTATGCGTGGAGCGTCTCCAACGGCATCCTTCCTGACGGGTTGACGCTGAACGCAAGCACCGGAACCATCAGTGGAACGCCCACAGCGGCAGGCACGTCAAGCTTCACGGTCATGGTGCAGGATTCGTCAGCTACGCCGCAGTCCGCCGTCGCTGACGAGAGCATCGCTGTCGGCGGAGCGGGCGCAGTGGTTAACATTGACACCGGTTCGACCGACTTGACTAAAACTGGCTTGACGGCGTCCGTGGGAGGATCGGCGAGCGCGGATATCCAGATTTCGTCGTCGAGCGGCTTTACCGGAACGGTCAACATGAGCTGCGCGGTGAGCTACCTGGGTACGGGAACGGCGAACCATCCGCCAACCTGCTCGCTGAGCCTGTCCCAGGTGACGGTCACCGACGCGTCTTCGACCACAGTCACGTTGAAGATCGCCACAACCGCTGGGGCGGTGTCATCGATGCGAAACTGGATCGGTAAGGGTTCTGGCGCCGTGCTGGCGGTTCTGCTGCTGGTATGCGTACCTCGCCGCCGCTGGCGCGGAACGCTTCTGGCGACGGTTCTCTGCCTGGTGGCCATTGCGGGAGTGTCGGGCTGCGGAGGATCGAGCAGCGGAGGTTCTAATCCTCCCCCCGCCGATCCCGGCACAACCAAGGGCAGTTATCAGGTAGTAGTGACGGCGGCTGCGGCCGGCAGCACGGCTGCAACATCCATAACGGTTCCATTCACAGTGAAGTAGGCTCACCAAACGAACGCCCCACTTCTGACACGGCCTGAGCGCGTCAGAAGTGGGGCGTTCGCGCGTGGCGATAAAATAGAGACATGCTGACTGATTGGTCCGCCGAGTGTGGCCACGACGATCCAGTTTTAGTTGTTCCGTGGTCCGACCCCGGCAATCCCGCTGTTCACTTTGTGGATC
>WQYS01000411.1 GCA_009781125.1 Acidobacteriaceae bacterium
AAACAAGTAAAAACAAATTTCTTCAAAATTCGGCCAATGTAACAACAAATCTTTCAGGATATTATCTTCCATTTAAGATATGTGTTACTCGACTTAGTTGTGATATATACCTTACCACCCAAATGTTCTTTTTTCATACAAAGAAATACTTTCACACTAAAACAAATTCTGTTTTTTGTTTTCTTAATTTGTTATCCAGATGAATTGAGAGTTGTGTTGAGTAGTTTGAATATATTCAAGCGAGAGCATTATGTTATCCTGCTACTTTTAATATCTTCACTCCGAGGAGAGCGACGGTGTGGCTCGATCGATGAATTGAAGGCGGCGCGGATTTGTTTATAAGGTGGATTTATGGCGTAAATGACTGCATTCATTCCCTTTGTCGTCAATGACAATCTCTCCGTCTAGGGCGTCGTTATAGGGCGAGAATGGATATATCCAGGCTTTGGTGTAGTTCTGCGCCATGATTCTACGTCCGATAACGACGCGTTAATTATCTGCTAATTCACTGCACAGATCACGCGTGCCTGCCTTTCTGTCAACAAAAATCCAGACGGATGCACCACGGCATACTCCAAGTACTCTTGCAAAGTATGCACTGTCTCCAGCTCGCTCGGATCGCGACACTCAAGTAGAGCGGCGTCCAGGTGATTGTGCTACTGGCGGGCACTATGAATCAGCAGTGTTATGAAGTAGGTGTTGCCGCGCTTACTTATACTCAAGAACTTGCTCTGACGCTGTTTTTGTTCTGTCGAAAAACGAGTCCCAACCATGTGGAGATTGGATTTTGGTCAAGCTCGATATGTAGATCGCGTTTCGGCCCAGCGAGTTGTTTCCGCTGCGTTCGCGGTGCTTCGATAAGAAGAACAATCTGCTTGATATTCAGGAGACGATCTATAAGGGCCAGAAGATGACACAGTAGTACTAGATGCGACAACATGCTTAGCGACGTGGATTCTCCGAAGCAACCGTTCGACCTCAAGGGAATCGTGACGGAGCTTAATTACCCGTCAGAATACCATCGAAAGCCCCTATGTGATGTACCAACTTACAATTCACTCCGCTGAGAAATATGTTTCTGTTTTGAAGACAGATAGTCAAAATAGCGTTTCACGAGACAGGCTAAGATGTGACGGAGCAAACCCCTGAGAATCAATCTTTTACTCAATCAGGGGCTGTCTAAAGTGGATAGCCAGCAAACTCGGATGGTTGAGAGGGCTTGTAACGACTCAATTTTATTCAGTGTGCTGTAGAAATAAGCGAATAGGGAGGTCAGTATGACCTAAACAATTCGTGAACGAGCTGTGCAATTGATGAGGGTAGGTCCCTCGGGATCGGTTTTCAGGAGCAGGTCCCAAACCACCTTCAAGCTGCTGCGGTAAAGAGCTGTGGTAGTGAGCGTTGGAGGAAAAGTACAAGGAAACTTGTGCAGGTGAGCATCCGAGAGACGAACGAAAGTGAACCCTACGATGACGCGTCGTTAATGAGTCAAGTGTCGCTGAAACCAGAGGCGTGAATAACTTCTGGGAAGAACCTGCTGGGTGCCTGATGATTGAGCAGGTAGCGACCGGCGTATAGGGGGGCGTGAAGCGGATGCAGGCGATTGCACGGAACTACAGGAACCAGTCGCTCTGATGATAAGGGAGAAGCTCAAGCGAACACAGCCGCGAGGCAAGAGTACCGAAGCGGAGCACTGGGGCGGACCGGCTCGTAAGAGCGATGAAGGTTCTGTAATGGGACTGGAGCAAAGGGGCCGGGGTAGGCGGTTGCATCACTGGAACAACTGGCAACAGGATGACTTCGATGCTTGCAACAAACAAACCATTCGATATCGATAAACGCTTGGTGTATGAAGCGTACAAAGCGGTCAAATCCAATCGTGGAGCGGCGGGAGTGGACGAGCAGACGATTGAGCAATTCGAGGCTGACCTGTCAGGCAACCTGTACAAGGTCTGGAATCGTATGAGTTCAGGAACCTACTTTCCACCGCCAGTACGCGCCGTTTCCATTCCCAAGAAGAGTGGAGGCGAAAGGATTTTAGGTGTGCCCACTGTAGCGGATCGCGTGGCGCAGATGGTTGTAAAACAGGTAATTGAACCAGTTCTGGACCCTATCTTTCTAGCAGACTCCTACGGTTACAGGCCAAAGAAATCGGCGCTGGACGCCGTAGGCGTTACGCGAGAGCGGTGCTGGAAGTATGACTGGATTTTAGAATTTGACATCAAAGGACTGTTCGACAACATCGACCATGAACTCTTGCTGCGTGCTGTCCGAAAACATATAACGTGTAAATGGGCTTTGCTATACATCGAAAGATGGCTCAAAGCTCCTATGGTGCAAGAAGACGGAGCCAGAATTGAGCGTGATCGCGGCACTCCACAGGGAGGCGTGGTGAGTCCGATTCTGGCCAACCTCTTTATGCACTATACGTTTGATGTCTGGATGGCAAGGACACATCCTGACCTCCCGTGGTGCCGGTATGCAGATGATGGGCTGGTGCATTGCCGAACAGAGAAAGAAGCGGAAGCCGTCAAGGCTATGCTTCAGGCTCGGTTGGTAGAGTGCCACTTGGAAATGCATCCGACAAAGAGCAGAATCGTCTACTGCAAAGATAAGCACCGTATAGGCAGTTACTCGAACGTAACATTTGATTTTCTCGGGTACTGCTTTCGGCCTCGTTTATCTCAGCGGCTTCGAGACAACTCACTGTTTGTAGGATTCAATCCAGCAGTCAGTCCCTCGGCGCTAAAGGCTATGCGAAAGACGATCCGGGACTTGAACCTGCGCCGACAAACACAGCGGTCCTTGCAGGATATTGCCCAACGACTCAACCCGCTCCTTCGCGGGTGGATTGCGTACTATGGGCACTATGCTCGCTCGGCCCTGTATCCACTGCTGCGATATGTCAATCAGACACTTGTAGCGTGGGTGATGCGTAAGTTTAAGCGCTTTATGGGCCGTAAGATCAGAGCGAGCCAGTTCCTGCAGCAGCTTGCTAGAGATCGAAAGGGACTCTTTGTACATTGGAATATCGGTATGACTGGTGCGTTCGCCTGATGGGAGCCGAGTGAGGCGAGAGTCTCACGCTCGGTTCTGCGAGAGGCTCAGGGTGAAACTCCCTGGGCCTACTCACC
>WQYS01000412.1 GCA_009781125.1 Acidobacteriaceae bacterium
ATCACCATAGCCACGGCGCACGTGGAGTACGAGACGGCCAACCGTCACTACGCGCACGTGGACTGTCCCGGCCACGCCGACTACATCAAGAACATGATCACGGGCGCGGCGCAGATGGACGGTGCCATTCTGGTGGTTGCGGCCACCGACGGCCCCATGCCGCAGACCAAGGAACACGTTCTGCTGGCTCGCCAGGTTGGCGTACCGTACATCGTGGTGTTTCTGAACAAGTGCGACGCGGTCGAGGATCCGGAGCTGATCGACCTGGTGGAGATGGAGGTTCGCGAGCTTCTGTCGAAGTACGAGTTCCCGGGCGATGACGTTCCTGTGATTCGCGGCTCGGCTCTGGGCGCGCTGAACGGCGAGGCCGAGTGGGAGGCCAAGATCGACGAGCTGATGGAGGCGGTCGATAAGAACGTTCCTCTGCCGGACCGGTTGGTGGACCAGCCGTTCCTGATGCCGATCGAGGATATCTTCTCGATCTCTGGCCGCGGCACGGTGGTGACGGGCCGTATTGAGCGCGGCAAGGTGAAGGTAGGCGAGCCGGTACAGATCGTGGGCTTCCGCGAGACGCAGAACACGGTCGTCACGGGCGTCGAGATGTTCAAGAAGCTGCTGGACGAGGGCGTGGCTGGCGACAACGCCGGTCTGCTGCTGCGCGGCGTTGCGAAGGAAGACGTGGAGCGCGGCATGGTGTTGGCGAAGCCGAACTCGATCACACCGCACACGCAGTTCAAGGGCGAGGTTTACGTGTTGTCGAAGGAGGAAGGCGGCCGTCATACGCCGTTCTTCAATGGATATCGTCCGCAGTTCTACTTCCGTACGACGGACGTGACGGGCTCGGCGAAGCTGCCTGAGGGCACGGAGATGGTGATGCCTGGGGACAACGTTCAGTTGGAGATCACGCTGTTGACGCCGGTGGCGATGGAGAAGGGTTTGCGGTTCGCGATCCGCGAGGGCGGACGCACCGTCGGCGCTGGTACCATCTCCGAGATCATCAAGTAAACCTGAGTGATATACAAATGAGCGGCGAGCTTCGGCTCGCCGTTTTTTCTTCCTCCAGTTCGACAAAAGAGTAAAGAAAGCATACGGTATCTATAGGTACCACCTTTCGCTACGAGGTGCTTTCATGGCGACGGCAACATCTCTCAAACTCGATGATGACCTGAAAGGGCGTGTACAGCATCTTGCTGCCGTTCAGCGGCGCACGGCCCACTGGATTATGCGCGAAGCCATCGCGCAGTACGTCGAACACGAGGAAAGACGCGAGGCGCTGAACCGAGACACCATCAAAGCATGGGAGGAATATCAAGCCACGGGGCTGCACTTGACCGCAGAAGAGGTCGATCAGTGGCTGGCGAGTTGGGGAACTGAAAACGAACGGCCCGCACCTCTATGCCACAAGTGATCTTCGTCCCGGCTGCGATTCGGGACATTGAACGGCTGCGGGAGTTCCTGCAACCCATGAGCCTGGACGCCTCCCGGCGGGCTGGCGAAGCCATCCGGCGGGGTGTGAAGGTGTTGGGTACACATCCTCGAATAGGTCGTTTGATCGAAGGCCTTCCTGAACAGTACCGTGAATGGCTGATTGACTTCGGAAACAGTGGTTATGTAGCCCGCTATCGTATTGACGATGACGCAGTGGTGGTTCTGGCGGTACGCCATCAGAAAGAAGATGGCTTCCGTGAACACGGATTGAAATGACCGGCGTTTTGTGAAGATTTTCTGTGGTTTCGGCCCTTCCCCAACAGCCGGATTTCATGGATAATAGATGAGGATGAGCGTGGCCTGACCGCTCCTTCATTCCGTTTGTAAAATTCAGGATTCGGCAGCGGGGGCCGTAAGCCCTGCGTCGCGGCGTGCCGGAAGTCATTTTCAGCACACTGCTTGCCAGCCGATGTGGCTGGCCACGTTAGGAGAAGAACATCATGCGCGATATCGTCACGCTCCAGTGCCCGGAGTGCAAGAATAAGAACTACTCGACGACCAAGAACAAGAAGACGACCACGGGCCGTCTGGAGTTCTCGAAGTTCTGCAACACCTGCCGCAAGCACACGGCCCATAAAGAGACCAAGTAGGTTTTGCGCCGAGTCGGCTGCAACGGATGATTTCGCGTTTCCGGAAGCATCTAAGGATCAGACGATCAGACCGGCTCAGGCATCTATTTGGGGGAATAAGCTCAACGGCTAAACTGCCGGTCTCCAAAACCGGACTTCCTGGTTCGAATCCAGGTTCCCCCGCCAGATTTACCCGGCTCATCGGGCCGGAGCAGCAAGTCAAGTAGCAGCAACACAGGATTGAGGCAGCCTTATGGCCAAGACAGCAGCGGTAGCAGAACAGAATCCCGGCCTTCAGCAGTTGAAGGGATATCCGGAGCGGATCAAGAACTTCCTGCACGACGTGCGCAGCGAGATGCGCAAAGTCATCGCCCCGCCGCGCGCCGAGGTGCGCGCCACCACGACCGTCGTCATCGTGACGGTCTTTCTGTTTGCCGCCTTCTTCTGGGCGATTGATAGTCTTCTGGATCGCGCCCTTGGGTTGCTGTTTCACTAAACGCCGGAGTCGCTGAAGCGGAAAGATACCTATAGATATGCGCGAAGAAGAGACCATCATGCCGGCACAAGACCCGGAACAAAAGCACGAAGCCTCCACAGGCGGCGAGCAGCCGTCCGAGCAGCTCGCTCCGCCGAGCAATGAGAGCTTCAAGTGGTACATCATCCACGCCTACTCGGGGTTCGAGCGTAAGGTGAGGGAGTCGCTGGAGAGCCGCATCAACGCCTTCGGCCTGCAGAACAAGATTGGCCGGATCATGATCCCGACCGAGCCGGTCACCGAACTTCGCAACGGCAAGAAGTACACCATCGAGCGGGTCTTCCTGCCCGGCTACGTTCTGGTCGAGATGGACCTCGACAACGACCTGTGGCACATCATCAAGAACACGCCCCGCGTGACCGGGTTCCTGGGCACGGGCGATAAACCGGTGGCGCTCTCCGAGCAGGAGGTCAGCTCGATTCTCTTCCGCTCCGACGTGGCCAAGGATAAGCCCACGCTCAAGATCAAGTTCGAGAAGGGCGAGCAGGTTCGCATCAACGAAGGTCCGTTTGCGAACTTTACCG
>WQYS01000413.1 GCA_009781125.1 Acidobacteriaceae bacterium
CGCAGTCGTTACCGGACTCGCAAGTACAGAGGTTACGTGGAGTTCGTCGGACGGAAACATCGACATCAGCAGCGGCCTTTACACAGCTCCCGCTTCGGTTGGCGCCGCGACCAGCGCCACCATTACTGCGACCTCTGTTGCCGACCCGGCACAGACGGCGTCCGTGACGCTGTGGGTCAATCCAGTCAATGCCACGGTTGACTTCACGCACCTGCTTTCGCCACTCGATCCGTATACGTTCGGCATCGACGTAACCGGATATCCGGGATCTGGCCCGAATATTACAAACGACACGATCCAGCAGCAGATGATGCAAGGCATGGCAGCCATGATGCGCATGGATCTTAAGTACACAACCCCGGGTGATCCTACCAGTCCCCTCAAGTGCGGCGGTTCCGGCTGTAACACCAGCATTGCAGGGGATGACTGGATCACAAGCATCATGGCCATAGGGGCAGAGCCCGTAGTGCTTGTGGGGGGAATAAGCGCGGCGACCTACTTAACGGATGCAGCCAATCTGGTGAAGCACTTCAACATCGGCTCCGATGGCGTTACGCCTGATCCGACCTTACCTAACTATGTCAAATACTGGATCATCGGCAACGAAAATGACTTGGGGGTCAATGGCGGTTATTCCGGCTCCAGCTATGGCGCGATATTCAACCAGGCCTATCTTGCGATGAAGGAAGTCGATCCGAACATCAAGATCGGAGGACCAGCAACCGGCGGGCCTTATTCGGGCGGAGGAATGAGTTCAACATTGCCCATAACGAAGCCAGGCAGCTATGATTCGGCTTCGCTTTCGCAATGGATAGATGACTTCCTGACCACAAGTGGCCAGTACGTGGACTTTCTGGACTTCCACAAGTACGACTTGTCGTCATCAACCTGGAATGATTCAACCTCGACAAGTCCGTCAACCGGGAGACTGATAACCGGCAGCGGCAGCGCCAGCAGCAACAGCGGCTCCGGCAACACGTACAAGTACCAGATCCGTCCTGCGCAGATTATGTTCGAGGTGGCCCACAATCCCCAGAGCGCCTCCCGCGCGGCGCAGATCGGCGTCCAGATTGGGGAATGGAACATCAGTAATGCCTCCATTTCGGGATCGCCCGAGATTCGGTTGCCTTTCGATTTTTTCAATACGCTGTATAGCGCGTCCGCTCTGGGCGAGATGACGACGGTTGGCGCGCGCAGCTTGATGTTTGGCGACAAGAGCGGACCGCTGGGGATGCTGGAAGATGGAACGACCCACACGAATGCGGCAATGCCTACCTGGGTACCTCCTGCATTGAATGACCCCATGCCCATTTACTACGGCTATGGCATGTACACCGGTATGGGTCTGTTCCGCCACTATGGGACAGAGGCTGTCGCAACCACAACGTCGATTGGCGCTGCACCCAACGGCCTCGATGTGTTCGCCTCGGCTAACGATAAGAACATTGTCGTAGTGAATAAGAACAATATTGCGGAGACAGTTACGCTGTCCCTGACCGGATTTACCGACGGTACAGCCGATGTGTGGCAGAAGGCGGCAGAAGGCGGTGTGATCGGCAGCAACGACGCCCAGGGTCCTCTATACGATCCGGCGCCTGCGCAGTCGCTGGGGACGTTGAATGTCACCAATGGCGGGTTGTCGATTCTGGTGCCGCCATACTCCGTCACGACCCTTGTTCTCAATGCGCCGGTCTCTGTTGTAGCTTCGCCGGGCGTGGTATCTCTGAACGCGAGCCAGACACAGCAGTTCACCGCGACGGTCACCGGCGACAGCACGAACTCAGTAACCTGGGCAGTATCCTGCGCAAGTGGTGGAACTGGATGCGGAACCATCGACTCCACCGGACTTTACACTGCGCCAGAATCAATCCCAATGTTGACATTCAATGCAATTGTGAATCCCGGAACACCAACAGTTCCGGACAGCGCAATTATCACGACAACCTCGACTGCAGATAATACTGCATCCACATTCGTCAGCGTAAAGCTCATCCCGTAAGGGAAAAGCCTGAAAGCTGGTTAGTCCTTAACCGGCATAGGGAGGCCCTGATTGGGGCGCTCCCTGCCACACCACCCGGCAAGCGTGTATCGAACCGATGCCGACCGCCAGAGACGCAGCATAGTTTTGAAAGGAAATGGAAGGTAACGAGTATGAAAAGGAATTTTCTTTCCGCAGTTTGTGTGGTTTGTTTGATGATTTTTTCTATCGGGGCCTGGGCACAGGCTACGCCGCCTGCCGATCCGGTGAATTGGCCGAATGTTGTAAGCAGGCCGCTGCATGTCCAGGGCAACCAGCTCTGGGACGATCTTGGGAATCAGGTCCAGCTTCAGGGTGTGGCCAGTTCCGGCTTCGAATTCAGCACCACCGGAGAGGGTAATCAATCCAATGAGATCGCGGAGGCGATCAGTGACAACTGGAACTCCAACTTCATACGTCTGCCGCTCAATCAGGATTCCTGGCTCAGCGCGACCAATGGCGCGGCATACCAGGCGAGAATCGACGCGATCGTCAGTATGATCGCGACGCTGGGCAAGTATGTGGAGCTCGACCTTCACTGGTCAGGATGCGGACCCACGGGTTCCGCCACAAAGCAGTACCAGATGCCGGATGATAACTCTATAACTTTCTGGCAGAGTGTCGCGACGCACTATAAAAATAATCCCGCGGTACTCTTCGACCTCTTCAACGAACCGTTCACCATTGGATGGAAGGTATGGAGAGACGGCGGTCAGGTGTCCGACTCAGGTTGCAGCACGGGGTCCTATCACACCCCTGGGCTTCAGGCAATCGTGGCAGCGATACGCGGCGTCGGCGCGACCAACATCATCATAGCTGGCGGACTCACATGGTCGCAGGACAACAGAGGTGTTATCCCGGGGACTACTCAGGCGGCTGGCGGCACAGCGACGGATGGCAGCTGGACCCTTGAGGATCCTCCTCCTCCCTCGACCCAGGGCAACGGGATCATGTACGAGGTGCATATATATCCCGGCACGGGGGGGTCCAGTCCGCAGACAGCATGGGACAACAATTCTACGGCCTGCACCCAAAATGAGGTTTTGTGCGCTGCGCCTTATTACCCTATTACCGTCGGCGAGTTCGGCGCCAATCCGA
>WQYS01000414.1 GCA_009781125.1 Acidobacteriaceae bacterium
AAGGTTTTCTGGCATACTCAAAAGAGTGTCTCAACGTGCCGTTGAGCACAGTCGATGACCACGTCGGGAAGAATAATTCTCAGGGGTGGGAGATGAGGGAAGATGGCAAGAAAGATTTCAAAGAATCTGGCGAAGGCGCGCGCGCTTGTGGAAGCCCGGCCTTACGTTCTCGCGGACGCTGTTCCGCTGCTCCAGAAAGCTAAATATGCGAAGTTTGACGAGACCGTCGATCTGACGCTGCGGCTCGGTGTCGATCCGCGCCACGCCGATCAGATGGTGCGCGGAACCGTGGTTCTGCCTCACGGCCTCGGCAAGACCAAGGTCGTGTGCGTCATCGCGTCGGGTGATAAGGTCCGCGACGCCGAGGCTGCGGGCGCGGAGTTCTTCGGCGGCGAAGAGCTGGTCGAGAAGATTCAGAAAGAGAACTGGACCGCGTTCGATGCGCTGATTGCGACTCCGGACATGATGCGGTCGCTGGGACGCCTGGGTAAGGTTCTTGGACCGAAGGGGCTGATGCCGAACCCGAAGACGGGCACGGTAACCACCGATATCGCCGCCGCGGTCAAGGAGATCAAGGCCGGTAAGGTCGAGTTCCGCACAGACAAGACGGCTTTGGTGCATGTTCCTGTGGGCAAGCTCTCGTTCGAGCCGCAGAAGCTGGTCGACAATGCGTCCACGGTGATCTCGAGTGTCGTCAAGGCGAAGCCCGCCGCGGCCAAGGGCAAGTACATCAAGAGCGCGACGCTGAGCTCGACGATGGGCCCGGGGATTCCGCTCGATTATGCCGCTGCCGTCGAGGCTGCTGGCAGGTCCTAGGATTTGTAAGACGCTTCTTCCAGTCGATGACTGGACCCTGAGGATTTCGCCCGGCGCACGGGCGCTCAAAATATGAGCTGGCAGAGAAAAGCCCAGCAGTGAAGGTTAGGTTTTTATGGCACTGTCCAAAGCACAAAAGACGGAGAAGATTAAGAAGCTGGCGGTAGAGCTGCAGAGTTCAACTTCGGCGATCGTCGGCACCTTCAAGGGGTTGACCGCGGCGAAGGACTTCGCTCTCCGCAAGACGGTTCGCGGTGTTGGCGGCAGCTATCACGTCGTCAAGAACAGGCTGGCGCAGCGCGCCGGCGAGGGCACGCAGATCGAGGCCGCTCTGAAGGGGTTGAAGGGCGTCAATTCGGTCGCCTATACCTCGGGTGATCCTGTGGCTCTGGCCAAGGCTCTGGCTACATGGGTGAAGGATAACTCGGAGTTCACCTTCAAGCTCGGAATTGTCGATGGCAAGGTTCTGAGCGTTGACGAGGTTAAGGCTCTGGCCACCATGCCGGGCAAAGAGGAGCTCTTTGCGAAGCTGCTGTTCCTCATCAATTCTCCTGCGCAGCGGTTGGCTACGGTTGTCAACGCCGTTGGCCGCGATCTTGCCGTGGTGATTAATCAAGGCGTAGAGAAGGGCAAGTTTGGCGGCGCGGCTGCTCCTGCGGAGGCGGCGGCTCCTGTAGAAGCTGCTGCTGCGGTTCCTGAGGAAGCAGATGCTCCTGCTCCTGCTGCGGAGTAAACAAAAAAGTTTCGCCTGAGCCTTTCGGTGCGCTTGGTCTGAGCGCATCGGAAACCGGAAGGAGCAGGCAGCCGAGGCGGAAGTTTCGGTAAGTTTCAGATCTTTGAATTGGAGAAAGAAAAATGGCAGACATCCAGCAGTTGGAAGAATCAATCGTTAGCCTGAGCCTCCTTGAGGCCTCGGCTCTGGTCAAGAAGCTAGAAGAGCGCCTTGGAGTTTCAGCGGCTGCCGCGGCAGTTGCGGCGGCTCCGGCGGCGGGCGGCGGGGCCGCTGCGGCTGCGGCGGAAGAGAAGACCGAGTTCACGGTCATTCTGAAGGATGCGGGCGCGAACAAGATCAACACCATCAAGGCTGTGCGCGAAGTTACGGCCCTTGGCCTGAAGGAAGCCAAAGACCTGGTCGACGGCGCTCCCAAGCCTCTGAAAGAGAACGTTTCAAAGGATGACGCGGCTGCCATCGCCAAGAAGTTCGAGGGCATCGCGACCGTTGAAATCAAGTAGTTACGACGGCAGTTGCACGGCTAGGCGGAAAGCGGTACTCTTTAATGTGGAGTACCTTCCGCCTGGCGTGTTCTCTTCTGGCGGCGTGTCTCTGATTAAGGTGGTTCTGGCAGATTTCAAGAGGTGATGTACCCCGGTCCATCTCGCCGTGGCGAGCTAAGGGGCCGGCCATTCTGTGTTTTGAGCGGCGGAAGCGCAGAGTGTCACTTGAGGGCAGACGGCAGCAGCTTTGAGGCAAGGCGAGCCTCAAAATGGCGGCAGCGATTCACAGGATCACGGCAGTAACAGTGCACAAGTCGACCTTTGCGCTCGTGAGGCGGGTTGCCTCCATGAGCGCTTTGTCGTGTTTCCGCACATCGCCTGAGCCTGAGTCATCGACAGAGCCGGACGATACGCGTTCTTTATAGCAGCTTTCGGGCGCAGTTCGCCACAAAAAAGTTTTGAGTTTTTTTGAGTTGTAGCCGGAAGAACCGGAAGATGTAGAAACGGTAAGACATAATTCAGCGCACGATATCCGCCACCGTCGAGGGGCAGCGGGTTTCGATTCCTTCGAGTTTCCTCAGTTTACGAAGAAGCGCTGACAGAATCCACCGGAGGGCCCGACCGATGCCCTCCCCGAACGATCAGGCAGCAGGGTGGCATCAGAGTGCTTCGATGCGTGCTGCCAGGCCGTAAGGCTCGAAGGTGAGCATTACCTCAGGAGAGAGCATGTCCAGCGAAACGCGCGCGATCCGTAGCCGACTCGATTTTTCCAAGATTCCAACCGCCATTGAGATTCCTAACCTCATCGAGGTGCAGCGCCGCAGCTACGAACGCTTTCTGCAGATGGACAAGCTGCCGCAGGAGCGCGAAGATAACGGGCTGCAATCCGTCTTTACGTCGGTCTTCCCCATTACCGACTTCCGCAACGTGAGCGAGCTGGAGTTTGTCGATTACGCCATCGGCAACTGGGAGTGCAAGTGCGGCTACCTGAAGGGGCTCAACCATCTGCGCACGGCCTGCGTGAACTGCGGCCACATGGTCATTACCGACCCGTTCCATCCGGGCGACGTGCTCTGCGG
>WQYS01000415.1 GCA_009781125.1 Acidobacteriaceae bacterium
CGAAGGGTGGGAATGTAAGACGCTCACTTGCCCTTGTTTCGGAGGGAAAGATGGTTGATCGAGCCGTATACTTTCCCACCCTTCGTCCGCCCAAAAGCTGCTGGATACCCGCACGTGCATCGGCGGACGAAGGATGGGGCACCCGGACGGTTGTGGTTCGAAAAACGTCAGCGCATATTCACTTCGTTCAACCAGTTCGGAGACTTCAGCAGCTCGCGCGGCTTGGAGCCGTCCGCCGGACCTACCAGTCCGTCGGCATACATCATGTCGATCAGATGGGCGGCCCTTCCATAGCCGATGCGCAGGCGGCGCTGCAACAGCGACGTGCTCGCCTTGCCGAACTCGAAGACCAGCCGCACGGCATCGTTGAACATGGGATCGTCGTCCTCTCCGGCGGCGTTGTCGTCGATCTCGCGGCCTGCGTCGTCCTTCGGTCCTTCGAGGAACCCCTCGACGTACTCAGCCCCTCCCTGGTCCTTCCAGAACTTCGTAACTTTTTCAATCTCTTTCTCGGTCACAAACGGAGCATGAACTCTCTGCACGCGCCCGGAACCCGGCGGAAGGTAGAGCATGTCGCCGCGCCCCAGCAGACTCTCCGCGCCGTTGGCGTCGATGATGGTGCGCGAGTCTACCTTGGTCGCCAGACGGAAGCTCATGCGCGTCGGCACATTGGCCTTAATCAGCCCGGTGATGACATCGACCGAAGGCCGCTGCGTCGCCAGCACCAGATGAATTCCCACGGCGCGCGCCATCTGCGCCAGCCGCTGGATGGACGCCTCGACGTTTTTGCCATCAAGCATCATTAAATCGGCCAGTTCGTCGATGATAATCATGATGTACGGCAGCGGCTTCTGATCTTCTTCCTCGAAGAGATTTCCGTTGCCGTTTTCAAACAGCTTGTTGAACTGGTCGATGTTGCGAACATGGTTGGCCGCCAGCAGCTTCAGCCTGCGCTCCATCTCGCGGACAGCGTTGCTAAGGGCATTGGCAGCCAGTTTGGCGTCCGTGATGATGGGCGTGAACAGATGAGGAATGCCTTCGTACATTCCCAGTTCGACGCGCTTGGGATCGACCAGAATCATGCGCACCTGCTCGGGCGCGGACCTGAACAGCACGCTCATGATCATGGCGTTAATCGCAACTGACTTACCCGATCCGGTCGAACCCGCAATCAGGATGTGCGGCATTGCAGAGAGGTCCGCCGTAACGATGCGGCCATTAATGTCCTTGCCCAGCGCAATCGGCAGCCGCGACTTCGACTTGGCGAAATCTTCACACTCAATCACGTCGCGCAGCCAGATGGTCTCGCGGTCATGGTTCGGCACTTGTATGCCAACCGTGTTCTTGCCCGGCAGCCGCTCGATCAGGATGCTTTCGGCTGCCATCGCCAGGCATAGATCGTCGGCAAGACCGGTCACGCGAGAGTACTTCACACCAGCATCGGGCTTGAACTCGAAGGTCGTGACCACGGGGCCGGGATTAATCTGCGTGACCTGGCCATCGACGCCGAACTCGGCGCACTTGGCCACCAGCACGCGGGCCTCTTCGCGCAGCGCGTCCTCGTGGACCTGCGACTGCTCCTCGCTGCGGTAGAGCAGCGACGAGGACGGCAGCTTATAGCCGCGAACGCTCTTGGGCGCGATCTCCACGGCCTTGATGCCGGCGTCGGCGCGCTTGCCGAAGGAGATGTCCTCTTCAGCCACGGAGGGAGCGGGCGGGGCCGCGTACTCTACAGGCTCCGGCGGCGCTGCTGGCACGGGCTCCGTGACGGCCTCCGGCAGGCCCAGATCGAAAAATCCCTTGTTGTTGAAGTTCTCCTCTTCGTCAATCGCGCGCACCGGAGACGCCGCTCTTGCCAGCGCCTCGGCATAGGGAGCTGCTGCCGCCGCAGCTACGCTCAGCGGCTGCGGAGGCGGGGCATCGACCAGCGTTCGCGGCATCGAAGCCCAGACCGAGGCCACCTCGCCCGCTCGCGGACTCTCTTCCTCGTCCACAATCGGCTGTACCTTCCGGCGGCGGCTCAGCCAGCCGAAGATGCTGCCCAGCAGCGTCGATCTGTGTTCTCCTGACTCGTCCCGCCGCTCGGCGGACTCACGCGCCTGCGCCTCAAGATTGGCCCGCTCGCGCTTGCTGACAAAGGTCTCCTCCGTCTCCGGTGTGGCCATTGGGGTCATTCTGATGGCCCGGCGGTTTTCACGCCACCCGGACCAGCGGTCCCACATGCGGGCCAGGAAGCCAAAGCGCATCGTCGCCCATTCGCGGGCGGTGTTGAACGAGAAGGTCGTTGTCAGATACAGCGACAGCACCACCATAAGCGCCAGCACCATCAGCGCTCCAGGCAGGTTCATATATTGAACCATCGTGTCGGCAAGCAGCCGCCCCGTGACGCCCGCAATCGGCAGAGCGCCGCGCCACAGCGGATTTCCCGGCAGCAGAGCGATCGCCGCCGGAGCGAAGATCACCCACAGCACTAATCCGATGGCCTTAGACCACGGCGAACCCGCTGGACGCGAGCGCAGCCAGCACACGCCCAGCCTGCCCAGCACCAGCGGCAGCAGAAACGCGGCCACTCCGATCAGTTGCAGGATGGCGTCGGCAAGCCAGGCTCCGGCCACTCCGGTCCAGTTATGCGCCTGGCGGCCCGCCAGATAGCTGCCCTCGGTATCGAAGGAGCGGTCCGCCGGGGAATAGCTGGCGAGCGCCAGCAGCAGCAGCGCAGCCAGCACCACCAGCGTCAGCCCGAGAATCTCGTTCAGGCGGCGGTAGCGCGTGGGCACGGTGACAAGTCGCAGGGTTTTCATCAGGTACGCACAACCTCTCTCGCACCGGCGCGAGGCTAACCATGCCAGCGCGCCGGGCGGTTCACATCAGAGGCCGGGAACCACCAGAGCATCTTCGATTATTCCAGAGCAAAGCCGAAAGGCGAAGAAAAATCGCAAGCGGGTATCTGGCTGCATACCCGTCTTTTCTCGCGCGAAACATAACCGCTTCCAGGTACGCTCAGTAACCCACTGAATACAGGTAGTAGACAACTCCCGAAGCGATCAGGCAGTAGATTCCGAACAGATACCAGCGGCCCTTTTCCAGCCATGAACTTAGCCACCGCAG
>WQYS01000416.1 GCA_009781125.1 Acidobacteriaceae bacterium
AGGAGGGTGCAGACAGTGAGTTTCATAGGTGCCACAAAGGTTAGCACCCGGACCTCTCTTCAAACCATTCAAAACAAGTTACAACCTGTTTTCTTTTTCTGAATCGGGCATATTAACACCCTACGGCTCCGTTACGGGTTGATTGGACGGTGGCGGCGTGAGAGGCGGGAATGCTTGCGGATGTCCGTTGAGAACATCGTCGGCAGCCAGAGTAAGAAACATGAAGTTCGACGAGCCTCCGCCAAGGACATACTCCATCTGCTGCCAGAGGAATCCATAATCCTTCAGTTCAGGGAAGTCGGGTCGAATGAGGGCTGTGCCACTGACGACGCCTCCAGGAATATAGCTGGAGTCGGCGCGGTTGAATCCATAAGCTATAGTAGCCGAGCGCGCGCCTACTCCAGATGCGAACGATGCGGTGTTGGAGCCGGGATGTACGCCGAGCATGAAGTTAAGAGCGTTAAGCATATAGTCGGTCGATACGATGTCAGGAAACGCTTCATGCAGATAAAACTGCTGGACCCCGAAGCGTTCGATCTCCCAGCCCGCGCCCCAGATATAAGGTTTGTACGGAACCCCAAAGGGCGTATCGGCCATCTGTTTTTGGAGCGCAGCAAAATCGCGGTGGACAGCTTCACGCAGATCATTGGTGAAGGCGTCGTCGTGGAGTTCGTGGATGACCGGAGCGATGGCCCAGGCAACCTTGGCGGAATCAGCAATGATATGAGCACGGTTGGAGAGAATCTCATTGCGATAGGCATCGCTGCCGGTCGTCTTGAAAAGTTGAACGGCGGCAACCATGCGCGTGTCAAATGCCTTGGCCGGATCGGATTCGGAACGCCAGAGATTCTCCGCTGCCTCGACGCACTCAGCGGCCAGCGGCGGGTTCGCAGCTTTGAGCACGCGCCCGGCGGCAGCCAGCGCTGCAATGGCTCTGTACTCATGATTGGGATTCTGCTCGGTGAAGACCCAGCGGTCATCGGGCTTGCCGGATTCGGTCGCAGTACGCTCTTCCGGTTTCAGAGATGAGTTATAGAAGAGGTTGTCCGTAACATTGATCTCATCGCCCAGCATCACGTATTGATCCATGGATGCTTCCTGTATACCGCGATAGACGCGGCCCATGCTGCGATATGCTCCCAGGATACTGAGAATGCCATGCTCGATCTGCTGTGGCGCGTCAGCCTTGCCGTCCGGCACATGAATCTGCGTGCGCAGCGTCTGCTCGTCAACGGTGGTGTCGTCGTAGTCAAGATGGAAGGTCTCGTAGGCACTGGCAAGGATGGAAACCTCGTCGGCCTGAGACTCGATACGCAGATCGAAGTCACCAGCATCGTGCCAACCGCCGCGATTCAGGTCAGGCACGGTTTCGCCGCTCTTAAATTTAGTAAGTGTAGATGGTCCCTGCTTGTAGCCATCGAAATGATTGTGATTGACAGGCGCCATGCGCGCGTCGTCCAGATGGCAGGCACCATGCCATACACGATATTGCTGCTCGACCCGCATATGGCACATCTGAACCGGCAGGAAGTATTCGAGGACAGGCTGCCAGACTCCGCGCTGATAGACATCTGCTGCGATACGGAAGGGCTGCGAGATGATGTCGCCGTAAGCAACCTCGTACATGCCGGGTTCAGTGATCTTGGTGAAGTCGAATTGGGCGTATTTATAGCGAATGTAATTGCCCCATGGTGCGGGCCTTCCGGAGAAAACCTCGTGCGTGCCGCCCGTTGGCTCGATGCGTAGTATGCGCACGGGAGCCGGATCAGCATCGTCGCTATCAAGTTCGATGACAGCGACCTTCTTCTGGAACGGGTGATAGCCAACCTGACTGACATGAATCACCGGCTTGTATTGCCAACCCGGAATAGCATGAGGCGTGATGATCCACTCGACAGCCCCTTTGGTAGCTCCAGCAGGAACGAGCGAGCGAACGATAAACCATCCGTTGTTCTCTTTTGAGCGGGAATCAAGCAGTTGCAGATCGCCGGTCTTCGACTCGATGATCATGCGCTGGCCTTCGCTCTCAGGAGCCACCGAGAGCCGTGAACCGCTGGCCAAAGGCTCCGGCTGAACCTCTCCATAGCCGTCACGGGTCTCCGGTCCCTCGGACTGATGCGGAAAGATGCCAGAAGCCTTGCCGAGATACCATGTCTTCCCGAAGAGATCGTCTGGGAACAACTCCAGGTTGAAGCCGACCCTGCCGACGAAAGCTGCGGGGAGAGGCTTGTCCAGATCAACCGTGATCCGGACGGAATCGCCCTCGCCGTGAACGATCACCTTGTACGTGAAGTTCAAGTCGGGGTAGTCGATGGGATTGGCGCCAGTGCGGTTCCTGCCCGGATCAGGATAGAAAAGAGTTGTTGTGATCGTGTTAGCTACGGCGTCTATGCTGCGGGAGTCCTGTTTGGACATGGGATGCCACTGGCCGGGAGCGGGATCGATGCGAAGATCGCCATTGGCGGCAACGCGCACACCATTCTGAATGATCGAGACACCGCCTTGATGTCCCTCAGGATAGAAATCCTGAAAAGCCATCACATTAATGCCAGGAGTCTCGAAGTATTCCTTCTGATTCAGACGCAGGCCTGTACTTTGTGCCGACAGAGCTGGCGCAAAAGTTACAAGCGCGATAGTCAACCAGATACCGAAGCAAAAGTAAAATGAAAAGCGGCTGCGTATCATGCAAACACTCCCGTCTTCAAGATGAATCTGAAACGATGGCGGGCCGATGAATCTTCGGCCCGCCGGTTGATACTGACATGTGGTTCAGGGGAGACATGCTGTCATCCCCCCTGCTCAGTTCTTATTGAACAACCAGCAGGACACTCGTAGAATGACTGCTATCGTTGCCTGTCACAGTAATGGTGTAAGTGCCCGCCGAGATGGTGCTGGTATTGGTACACTTGCCGCCTCCACCAGTACCAGTAATAACATCGCTACCGCAACCCACGACTCCAGCTATCGCACCGAACGCCAGCACAATCAGCAGAAGGCCGCCCATGCGCAGCTTCTTCGCCTTGCCGGCCAGCAGCACCGGAAGCAGCAACACCGCAAAGGCAATCGGAGAGTAGCTGCGCAGACTAGACGTCTTACAAGCTGCGGA
>WQYS01000417.1 GCA_009781125.1 Acidobacteriaceae bacterium
GTCAATCCGCTCATCGGCGTTCCGATTGCCGCTGTAGGTCTGGTCATGCTGGTCGCAACGGCAAGCTATCGCAGCTGGGAAAGGATCGTCATAGCCTTCTGCGCGCTCGACCTGCTCTGGTTTGCGCTGGCATGGAATACTCATCCGCAGCTCGCGGATGTTGCGCGGAACACTCTGATTCCGCATCTGCCTCCGGGGCAGCTTAACAGCGACCTGATCTTTCTGGTCATTGCCATCGTGGGTACGACCATCGCTCCCTGGCAGCTCTTCTTTCAGCAGAGCTGCGTGGCGGAAAAGCGCCTGCGCTTCGCCGACCTCAAGTGGTCGCGGCTGGATACGTTCCTGGGCGCCTGCTTCACCATGCTCGTGGCCGGAGCCATGATGCTGGTCGGAAACTATGGGCGGCAGCACGGCATCAGCTTCGAGGACCCGGCGCAGATGGCCAACGCGCTGGTTCCCTTCGCTGGCCAGTTCATGCGCAAGGGCATTCTGATTCTGATGGTCAACGCCGCGGTTCTGGGCACGACGGCCATCTCACTGGCGAGCGCATGGGCCTGGGGCGAGGTGAAGGGCTGGGAAGCCTCCCTGCAGAAGAAAATATGGGAGGCTCCGGGGTTCTATGGAACCTACATTCTTTGCGTTGCCGCCGCTGCCGGAATCGTTCTGATTCCGCGCATGCCGCTGCAACTAGTCATTATTGCCGTACAGGCGTTTGCCGGACTGGTTCTGCCCTCGGCGATCATCTTTCTGCAACTGCTGCTCAACGACCATGAACTGCTGGGCGAGCAGTGGATCAACAAGCAGTGGAACAACATTATCAACTGGGCGATCATCATCGTCCTCTTTGGCCTGTCGTTGCTGCTGGCGACGCAGGTGCTGCTTCCTGACCTATTCCAAACGAGGTGAAATATGGCAACGATGAATGTAACCCACGATGTGAATCTGTATAGCGTCATCCACCCTCTCGACGACGCTCCGGAGCAGAAGTGCTCCACCGAAGGGCTGGGCAGAATTGCCATGACCAGAGCGGTTCGCCTCTCGCTGGGCGCTCTGCGCGGCTACCTGATCCTGATGGCGCTGATGCTTGCCTATCACGTCGTCGATCTGGCCGGCCTCATGCACAGGGCGCACTGAACCAGTATTTTTCTCCGACTTGCCTCCCGGATGGCACGCATATTAGCATCGTTATGGTGCTGATATACGTGCCATCCGGGAGGCATTCATGCGTACAACCATTGCACTCGACGACGAACTGATCCGGCAGGCCGAGCAGTACACCGGCATTAAGGAGAAGGCTGCTCTGGTGAAGGAAGCTCTCACGCGGTTGGTGCGAAGCGAGGCCACCCGGCGGTTGGCGGCGCTCGGCGGCAGCGATCCCGAGGCTGAAGCCGCTCCGCGGCGCCGGAGTGAACCGTGATTCTCGTTGACACTTCAATCTGGATCGACCATTTGCGAAGGCCTGAAGCAAAACTGCAGGAACTGCTCCTGAACGATGAGGTCGTCACGCACCCGCTGGTCCGGCTGGAGCTAGCTCTGGGATCGATAGCCAATCGGGAGAAGGTGCTTGGTGACCTGGCGTTGTTGTCTCACGTAACCGTTGCCGAGATCAGTGAATTGTTTGCACTGGTGGAACTGAAGCAGCTCTGCCGCAGAGGAATCGGCGTCACGGATCTTCATCTGCTGGCCTCGGCTCTCTTCGACAGGTCGATCTCGATCTGGACCAGAGATAGACGGCTGGGCAGCATTGCCGACGAGCTTGGACTCCGCGCCGCGATTGCTTGAGAATCCCCTGAGATTCCCTTTTGATTTCCCTGTATATTTCCCCTGTTAGCTGCGAAAAGGCTTAGCAAGAAAGGTATACTTATAGTTGTGACGACCAACGCGCTTGACCAAGCCGCAGACAAGGCAAAGCGGGTTCTCCTTCTCAAACCTAGAGGCTTCTGTGCCGGAGTCGTCCGGGCCATTGATATCGTGCAGATCGCGCTCGATACCTTTGGAGCGCCCATCTATGTGCGCAAAGAGATCGTACATAACAGCTATGTTGTCAACGATTTAGCTAAGAAGGGTGCAATCTTCGTCAATGAGCTGGATGAGGTTCCCAACGGCGCGCGCGTCATCTATTCGGCGCACGGAGTCTCTCCGGCGGTACGCGATCTGGCCGAGGAGCGCGGGCTGAAGGTGATCGATGCCACCTGTCCGCTGGTGACCAAGGTTCACATCGAAGCCGTCAAGTTTGCGCGGGAGGGATATTCCCTTGTGCTCGTTGGGCATCGCGATCACGAAGAGGTTCAGGGCACACAGGGCGAGGCTCCGGACGTGACCCACGTCGTCTCGACGGTGCAGCAGGTTGAGGCTCTGGAGGTTCCGGACCGCAACAAGGTCGCCTACCTGACGCAGACCACGCTCTCGCTGGACGAGGCCAAGAGCATGATCGAGGCGCTGAAAAATAGGTTTCCGAACATCGCCGGGCCGCGCGCGCAGGATATCTGTTACGCCACAGAGAATCGCCAGACGGCAGTGAAGAACGTAGCAGTCGCACACGACGCTGGCGTGGTGCTGGTCGTTGGTTCGAGCAACAGCTCCAACTCCAACCGCCTGGTTGAGGTGTCGAAGAATCTGGGCACGCGGTCGTACCTGATCGACAAAGCTGAGGACGTGCAGGTAGAGTGGCTGGATGGAGTACAGACGGTCGCAGTAACCGCCGGAGCCAGCGCGCCTGAGGTTCTGGTGCAGGAGGTTGTGGCGTATCTGCAAACCAAGGGATACACTTCCGTCGAGGAAGTGGAGGTCATGCCTGAAAATGTCCGCTTCGGCCTGCCGCCGGAGATCGTTCAGGCCATAGCATCGGCTCCTCCCGATATTCCCGCTAGAGGCTAGTTAGAGGTTCCAGCAAGTTCATGAGCCAGTCGCAAAAGATGCAATCCGAAGACCGCGCGCCGCAACCGAAGTTCGGGCGGCTCGACCTCGGTCTGGACCTGGTACGCGATAGCATCGAGCGGGCACGGGACTGGCTGCTCGGCCAACAGCACGCCGACGGCTACTGGTGCGGCGAACTCGAAGCCGACGTCATGCTCGAGGCCGACTACATCTTCATGCA
>WQYS01000418.1 GCA_009781125.1 Acidobacteriaceae bacterium
CCTCACGGTGACCGCGCCTCTGCAGCAGACGGTTGCCCGGCAGGGAACCAGCGGGTTCAGCACTAAGACTCCTCTGGCGCTGGCGGCGCTTCTGCTTCCGCTGGCGGCGTGGCGGCGCAGACGGAACCTGGGCAGGCTGCTGATGGTCTTCGTACTAGCGCTGGCCGGAGTCGCCGGCTCGGTCGTGATCACCGGCTGCAGTCCTGGAGGCTACTTCGCCCAGCCGACGCAGACCTATACGATCACCATCACCGCGACCGGCGACTGTGGCGGCGGGCCGAGCACCCCCACCGTAGTTCACCTGACGGTAAGTGAGTAAGGCATAAAACTATATGGCTATAAGGCAACAAGGCAACGACACGGCGTCCCTCCGGCACAACCGGGGGGACGCCGGCCGAAAAGAAAACGACAAGAAAGCAGAGAGAGCGATGAAATTTCGAGGAATAGTTTTCAGCATGTTGGTGGCAGGCCTGTCGACGGCGGCGTTGGCGCAGATGGGACCTTCCCGCGACCGGGACGTATCTCCGAAGCTAGATCTTTCGGTTCTGTACAGCGCTCTGCACACCAACGCTCCGGTGGGGACGTGCAACTGTTTCTGGCTGCACGGAGGCACGGCGGAGCTGGCCGTTCCGGTGTGGCGGAACCTCTCGGTGGTGGGCGAGTTCGGCGGTCAGACCACCTCGCAGATGGGGCCCGTCGCGCCGCACATTGGCCTGAGCCAGATCAACGGATATGGCGGCCTGCGGCTGCGGCTGCCCAACCGCACTCTGTTCCAGCCCTACGGCCAGGCGATGGTCGGTGTGGTTCATGGGTTCAACAGCGAGTTTCCGCAGGCGGGAACGCCTCCTTTTACGGCTTCGGACACCTCGTTCGGCATGGTTCTGGGAGGCGGCCTGGACTGGGCGGTCTCGCGGCGGTTCTGGATCAGGCTGCCGCAGGTTGACTACCACTACAATCAGCTGCGCAACTATCACTCGGTGTTTGTACCGGGAGAGCGCGATCAGCAGAACGAGCTTCGGCTCAGCGCGGGCGTAGTGGTGCGCTTTGGCAAGATGGCTACGGTTCCGGTGGTGTATGCCTGCTCGGCGTCGCCGGCGGCGGTCTTCCCGGGCGAGCCGGTGACGATCACGGGCACGGCGCAGAATCTGAACCCGAAGCGGACGCCGGTCTATAGCTGGGCGATGGAAGGCGGCGCGATTACGGGCTCGAATGAGATCGCTCATGTGGACACCGCGGGCCTGGCTCCGGGAACGTTTACGGTCAAGGGTCACGTCTCGCAGGGCAGCAAGCCTGCGGATACGGCTGATTGCATGGCGGGGTTCACGGTGCGGGCCTTTGAGCCGCCGACGGTGAGCTGCTCGGCCAATCCGGCGACGGTCAATGCGGGCGACTCGGCCACGATCACGGCTGAGGGTGTCAGCCCGCAGAATCGTCCGTTGACGTACAGCTACAGCACGACGGCAGGCGCGGTGAGCGGGACCACCTCGACGGCGACGCTGACGACGGCAGACGCGGCTCCGGGGCCGATCACGGTGACAGCCAACGTGGTGGACGACAAGGGCCAGACGGCGAGCTGCACAGCGACGGTGACGGTGGTGGCTCCGGAGGTTGCACCTCCGCCAGCGCCGACGACGAGCGGCCTGTGCTCGATCGCGTTTGATCGGGACAAGGCTCGTCCGACGCGTGTGGACAACGAAGCTAAGGCTTGTCTGGACGACGTAGCGCTGAGTTTGCAGCGCTCGGCAGACGCGAGGCTGGCGGTGGCTGGCAACGCGACGGCGAAGGAGCGGGAGGCAGAGGCGAAGCATCACGGCAAGCACGCGGTGGATGCAGCGGCTTTGCGCGCGGTCAACGCCAAGGACTATCTGGTGACGGAGAAGGGCATCGACGCCAGCCGTATCTCGGTATTTACGGGAACGGAGGACGCGACGACGACATCGACGACGCTGATTCCGGCAGGAGCGACGCTGGACACGGCGGGGATGACGCCAGTAGACGAGAGCGCGGTGAAGGCGATACCGCGCAAGGCGCTGGGCGTGGCGCGTCATGCCATCCACAAGGTTGTCAAGTAGAGCAGTTTACTGACACACAGCCCGGCTCCCGGCCAAACCCGGGAGCCGGGCTGTTTAACAGCATGTAGTAGCGCCGGCGCGAAGAAACTGCATCCCATACTGGGACACGCTAAATGGTTGCAGGGTGTTGCAACGTTTCTAAGAGCTTGTTGAAATAGGTACGTGTTTGTGGCGTCGAGCGGTTGAGTTAGAGCAGACTGATCCCTATTGCACCGTCAGGTTGATGGTCTCGCTTTCCGTGAGGCCGCCACCGGTTGCAGTGATGGTGACGGTGTAGCTTACCGGCGGCTGGGCGAAGTAGCCTCCGGAGCCGCACCCGGTCATCGTGCTGAAGCCCGCGAAGCCAGCAAGCAGAAGCACCAGAAGCGTGATCTGCTTCCGTCCTCTACGCCATGCTATGAGCGGCAGCAGAAGAGCGGCCAGCGAGAGCGGAACCTTTGCGCCCAGCTTTGTTGCTGGTGTCAGACTTGCGTTCACTCTCGGCGGCAAAGTGATCGTCATCGTAGAAGATGCTTTGGTGAGTCCCGGTGTTACCGATGGCGGGCTAAAGCTGACAGAGGCTCCCTGGGGCAGACCAGTTGCCGTCAGGTCTACGGCGACAGGGAACCCAACCGTCGCCGTCGAGGTGACGGTTACGGTGAAGCTGGCCGAGGCTCCGGGAATAATGAACTGCTCTTCCGGCGTTATGGAGAGCGTAAAGCCGCCCACGACCTGCTCGACGGTGTTGGAGAGGGAAGGCGTATGGAAGCTGTCTCCGCCATAGGAGGCCGTGATCGAGTGCGTGCCGACGGTGAGCGTGCTAGTGGTCAGTGTTGCCGTGCCGTTCTCCAGATTCTCCTGGCCGATGGCAACCGAGTTGTTAAAGAAGGTAACGATTCCCGTGGCCGTGCTCGGCAGGGTCGCGGTAAAGGTGACCGGCTGGCTAAATGCCGAAGGGTTGGGAGATGAGGCGAGAGTTACGGTTTCGGTGTTCGGCTAAATGGTCAGTATCCCGATCCTGAAGCCGAGCAGGTAGTCCGCC
>WQYS01000419.1 GCA_009781125.1 Acidobacteriaceae bacterium
TACGTGCGCCGTCCGACGCTCGATATCGTGACCATTCCCATCGGCCCCGACATCGCCGAGCAGATTGGCCTGCCCGCCGACTACGGCATTCTGATCGAGCGCGTGCTTCCCGGCGGAGCCGCCGAGCACGCCGGACTGCACGGCGGAACCGAGCGCGCCTATCAGGGAAACACTCCCGTCATGCTGGGCGGCGACCTCATCGTGGGCATGGACGGTCAGGAGATCACAAGTCCGCAGGACCTGTCGCTGGCGATGAACGCGCACAAGGCGGGAGATACGGTGACGCTTACAATCTACCGTGGACAGCGCCGGATGGACGTTCCTGTGAAGCTGGGCGATGCGATGAATCCGAAGGCTCAGCCTGGCCGGCGGACATAACCACACCGTGCGAGAGCGCCGAGGCCGGGATCGTTGAAAGCTCGATTCCCGGCCCTTGCCAAAGCACGCGGAATCCGTTCTCGCCTGTGTGGTGCGTCATGGCAACGCGGATCTGGTGCTTGCCTGCCCGTAGAGCAACACTCCCTGTAGCCCGCTGCACCGCGCTGCCAGCCAGACCGCACACGTTCGGCCACGGGGCCGGACTGATGGCAACCGGCGTGGAATCGATGCTGATGCTACCCGCATCGTTGGCCAGCAAAGTGAAGGTGTAGCCGCCATCGACCGGCGCATCGAGAAGGCCCTCGAAGACGAGTCCGTAGTCACCGTCGCGCTTACGCACGGAGAGATCGATGCTGTTTGTCTCTCCAGAGGCGACAGGCGGGTTCTTCTTCACATCATCGAGCGTGAGCTGCTGCCCTTCAAGATATTTGTAGGTCACGCCCGGCTGTGTTGCCTGCTCCAGGCAAAAAGCAGGTTCCGCGCTTCGCTCGGAATGACAAGGGGAAGTGGCCTGATTGGCTGATTCGGTCACGACCACCGGCTCATAGGCCCAGCTTGTGCGCCCGTTGGCGTCTACGACCTCCAGCAGAACGCGGTATCTTCCCGAGTGATCGAGCAGCGTTCCCTCGGCGTCGTCAAAGGCGTGATTCACCACGCGCCCTTCGGCCCGCTTTCCGTCGCCGAAGACCCAGTGGTAGGCGACAATCTTTGCGTCACCAGCTTCTGTTGCACCGGCATCGAAGCGCACATCCTGATGCGGCGCGATGATCCCTGTTGAATATCTGAACGCAGCATGAGGAGCCTTTGCGCCCTTGTTGTAGGCGGCCTCTGCAGAGCCATCAAGCCGCATGAGCGGAACATCGGCGTCCTTCGTCAGAAGCGTATTCGCCAGCGAGACGTTCTCGAAGCTCACGCCCGACACATTGCCCTTCATCATGGACGGCGCCAGCGACGGCGACTCGAAGGCGGTCACGTCGCGCATCTGTATATCGCCAATCTCCGGCGCGGGCTGGCGCAACTGCACCAGCGAGTACCAGTCCTCCACGCGCACATTGTCGAACAGATAACCGGAGTGTTTGCCCTTGCCGCCAGGGTCGCTCCAGATCTCCAGCAGAGCAAATGGAACTACGCATCCGCCCAGACCAGCGTGCAGCACATCGGTATCGCGCAGCGTGAAGTTGTGGCTGTCGAAGCTCTTCTGCGGCCAGGCCGCGCGCACGATGTTCGAGATCGAGGTCGAGAGCACGCTGTTCTGCACCACGATATTGTTGACCTCGTGGCCGGGAGCGGCCATGCTCGCGGCGTCGTAGCCATCCCAGTTCCCTTGCAGCGCGAAGACGTCGTCGGCGGTGCGGAAGAAGCTATCGTTGACCACCGTATCGCCGCCGCCGAGCCAGTCCATGCCATCCTGATTGGCGTTGGACGCGCTTCCGCCGATCACCTTTACGTTATCGAAGCGGACATCGCGCGAGTCCTTCATCTGGATCATCCAGGTGCGGCTGCGCACGACGCAGGTGATGCCCTCAATCGTGATGTGCTGCGCGTGGTCCATCCAGATGGCGTGCCAGCCGATCTTCTGCATCCAGCCCTCGTCGTCCTTGGGGTTCTGCGGGCCGTCGTGAACGATGATTCCGCGCCCGTAGACGTGGACGTTAGAGACATTCCAAAGATTCAGGCTGCCCAGAACGACCGCTCCCGGCGCAAGGTAAATGGTCTCGCCGCTGGCCGGTTGCAGGTTCTCCCGGTAGACGCCAGGCCCAAGCACGCGCACCTTCGGCCCGAGCTCAGCAGGCGGCTTCTCGTCCGGATGGTTGGCAAAGAGAAAGAGCATCTCGGCGTCAGCCAGAAAATCGTTGGGCCGCGTGATGGAGAGCTTTGCCGGCTGCTTCAGGCGGAAGGAGATGGTGCGCCCATGCCGCTCCGGACGAATGCCGAGCCGCCACGGCTGCACCTCTACGCCGGATTGCCAGTAGTCATCTTTTTCCGCCGTAATCGAAACCGTCACGGGCTTCTTCATGTCGAAGTTGGCGAAGTAGTAGTTCGCGGCGGCGTGCGCCACCGTCACCGGATGCCCATCCACCGTCACGGTAAAGTGCTGGGTTGCAAGCTCCGCCGGAAGCGCCTGCGCATACAGCGGGTGAACCCAGCAGCTTGCCAGCACAACCACGACAGCAAGAACCCGCATAAGAGTGCTTCTGCCAGTTCGGTATGAGTCATTCGGCTCGAACACGCACCGTCCACTTTTTACCAGCATGTTAGTACTCTTTGGACGCAGTCGCGATGGACAAGGTTATACAATTGACTGTTTGTAGACACGCACCAAATTATAGACATTTATCCATAACATTTCGGGAGACTTCTCCATGTCCGCCTCGTCACAGCCGTTTATCCTTTTGCCCAGCTCGCACGCGCGCTGGAGCGAGACCTTTCCCGCCGCGCGCGAGATCGAGGAGGAACTCAAGAAACACATCCGCGGCGAGGTTCGCTTCGACGTTGGCTCGCGTGCGCTCTACTCGACCGACGCCTCCAACTACAGGCATGTTCCTATCGGCGTCGTGATTCCGCGTGATGAAAACGATGTTGTCGCCGCCGTCGAAATCTGCCGTAAGCACGAGGCTCCGCTCTTATCGCGCGGCGCGGGAACCTCGCTGGCCGGACAGACCTGCAACTTCGCCGTGATTCTGGATTTTTCGAAGTACATGA
>WQYS01000420.1 GCA_009781125.1 Acidobacteriaceae bacterium
CGGTCACGCTCGAACTCGATCTCGTCCAGTCCCGCCAAGGGCGAAGCCTTCATGAAATCCACCAACGACTGTTCGTTGCCACTCAAATTGCCGAACTGCTCATGCGATATCACAACAGCGACGGGTCGTCCGTGCAGCGTGATTTCCTGCGGTCCGTTCTGCGTAGCGAGCTTGACCAGTTCTGAAAACCGAGCTTTGGCGGCTTGTATCTGCCAGGTGGCCATTCCGTCCTCCCAACTTCTGACCTGTCTAGTCAGAATTTTACCAGATCATCATGCAATGGTGGCAGGAACCCAGCCACTCTGCCTGCATGGCCTACTGAGCCTTTCTACGTGCGACTGCGCGGCGGGTGGCAAAATGAGCTGCTACAGCTTCATGAGGAATGTCGGGGCGCTGGTCGTCCAAGGCTTCCTGTACTTTAGCTCGGAACCAAGCGTCATGTTCGGCCGAATCCGCAGTTAGAGAAAACGGGAGTGCGCCTTCGTTAGCGGTTCTCGTGAGCAGTATGCGCACAGCATCGGAAACCGTAATACCCAACTTCGTCAGCACGGTTGCTGCGCGCTCCTTCACAACAGGATCGATCCGTGTCTGCACCAAAGCATTCGCTGGCATAGAGAACCTCCAGTCGTATTTGTAATTCAAATGATTGACAAAATCAACTATACATAAGACTAATTATCAGACTTTTGGGGCGGTAAATAATTGATATATCTTTATTTACATAAAAAGCCCGTTATTCGCTGTACAGCGAATAAACAATCCGTAACGAATATTCAGTATTCGACCGATGCAGTGGCCGGGTTAGTCAAAGTTTTTCTCTTCTATTTGGAGGATTCCAGCCGAATACGAGAGCCTATAACGATTCTCGTGACTGGAACAAGGCTTCATACCGTTCCGCTAGCCGGTAGCTGCGTGTCCTCTTCGATGGTCTGCTGACTACAAGAAATCCGTCCTGCACCCAGCCCTGACACAATGACGCGACCGCTCTTGACTTGAGTCCAAACAACGCGGCAACTTCCTTCGCCATGATCTCCTGAGATTGCTCAAACAGTATCAGCGCCCGACGTTGTCTGGCGTCGAGTGATCGAAGCGCGTAGGTCATTTCTTTTCCTCCCCTTGAGGCCTCAGCCCGAGTCTGGGCTTCGACCTTCTGAAAGGAAACGGCCATACCTCCGATAAAATAAGCAACCCACTTCGTGATATCCGCTTCAACCCGGCCCATGTAGTAGTTGTGTGACGGTCCAATCGTCAGTGCCTCATAATAGTCTTGGAGGCCACGCGCATAGTATTCTTCAAGCGCATACAGTCCCCTTAGACCATACCCACGCAAATGCAGAATCAGAGTGGTCAGAAGCCGGGCGGTTCGCCCGTTCCCGTCGTAGTAGGGGTGGATGGTCGCATACTGATAATGCGCAATCGCAGCTCTGAGCGGCACCGGCAAATCATCTTTGGTATTGATCCACTCGACGAGTTGCCTCATCAGTCCTGGCACATCCTTCGCTTCTGGCGGCATATACACTATCTTCTTGGACCGGCTGTCGCGGATAACGTTCTGGCCATCACGATAAGGAGTGGGTCTGATGTGCTTCTTTCCCGCGCTCATGACTAACGCGTGAAGACGCTGTACGTCCAATTCTGAGACGGAACGAATGGTCTTGGCGAGATGTTCCACTTCGTCTAGGGCCGCGTAATAACCGAGAACTTCATTCTGTTCTCGCTCCCGTCCCGGAAAATTCTGCCCTTCGGCAATCACCTGGACAACCTGTTGCTGGGTGAGTAGATTTCCTTCAATCACCGTCGAATAATGCGTCGAAAACAAGCGCGCAGTCTCGCGGAGATTTGCAAGGACTCTGGGCGTGATCGGCAGTACCTCAATGGATTGCCTGGCTGCCTCGATGCGCATCAAGTTGTTGGCAGTGCCCGTGGTGATCGTAAAGTGCGGAGTAAAAACAGTTGGTTTTCGTGGCGCCATTTGGTTCCCCACAACAAGGTCTACCTCTGCTATTATAGCGCTATTATAATGCGTTTACACCGCTAATAAGACGCTTTTTCCGTTATCGCGAACCCTGCTTTCTTTCGCCCAACGGTATCTGCCCGGAATCAAATATCCCTTGTCGTGTCAGCCTCATTAGGGCATAGTCTATCTAGGAGCTTTCGTAGAAGGCTCTAGGGTTTCAACACCCTTACGCAGTGCTCGTCCACCTTGGGCTTTTCCAAAGCGCAAATAAAGCGGGCAGGAGTAGCCCACTCGTAAGGGTGGGCTACGCGACTGCGTCGCGTGTTGAAACTCCTGCCCTCCATCATTGCATTCTGGAGGGAATCTCAATTTCAGGAGACTTCCCCGATGGCAAAGCTAAAGCCAGAAACATTTCTGATTTGCCCCGCACCGAATCCTGCTGACCCACTCTTCATAGACGATGATTGGAACCCGTCAGAAGGATTCTGCTTCTGGGATGATCCTGACGTTATCCTGCGAGGCCGACTCCGCACCAGACGATCCCATCTGAGCTAAACGAAGGGGATCACTGCATCTTGCCGGTAGTAGCGATTAATCCTCTTCCAGGTCTGCCTTAATAGGATTACGCCGAAAACCACTCTGTCACGGCTACCGTGTGTCGTTTAACAGAAAGGCAAATGCAAGGGTCCTCTTCGCTTCGCTCAGATGACGAAGTCAAAAACAGCGCACAACCCGGTCGAAACCTTATCTATATGAGAAATCTGCGACACTACCACACAGCCTTCTCCAACGAGAAAATGAGAGTCCTCATCCAGAGCTAGGCAACTCGTCGTAAAACGTTGGTTCGTGAGTGCATCTCGACGGCGAAGTCGCCGTAGGTGCCGGCAACCACATCCTGATCACGGATATATGCCTCGATCTGGGGACCATGCTTGCCATCACGCATATCGATCAGCGTGGCTTTGTGTCGATCGACGTTGGAGACAACAACATTACAGAACTCGATAACCGGAGCCGGATTGCCGTTCCCGAAGGGCTCCATCAGAGCCAGCGTGTCGCGGAAGCTATCATCGATATACTTCAGCTTCATCTCGCCGTCTATCTCCAGAG
>WQYS01000421.1 GCA_009781125.1 Acidobacteriaceae bacterium
CATCCTGAAAGAGGTGGAGTGTCGTGTCCGACGCCGCCAGGCAACCCGCGCTGTAGGCGCGCGGCGAGGACGCGTCAATCCAGTTGAGTGCCTCCCGGAACGGGATCGCACTCGCCCCCCCGTATATTTTGTTAAAGAACTGAGAATCAATGTTGCTGGGCAGCTGCGAGTAGTCCATCTCGTCCTTGCCCATTTCGACCGTGCCGAAAGGAACCTCGTAGGACAGGCGCGCCTCGTTGAGATTGATGGGAAAAGCAACGCGAAGCTCCCGTTCCTTGACTCCTTTCCAGTCAATCAGCTCTACCTCGATATCCAGCCGGTCGAGTTCGTGGTAGAGATGGAAGGATTCTCGCAAGGTAAAATCAGGGAAATGGGCTTCGCGAACCACAGTCGCGCCCACCGGACTCTTCCACGCTTCGGCGAACCGGAATTCGTGGCTGGCCGTGCGGTCGAAGTCCTGCATAGTAACCGCTGGCGGATGTTCATGATCGTCCCACGCCAGTCCTGGAGCCGTGAACTGTAGAACCTCGCCGCCATCGAACTTATCCGTCCGCAGCACCTCCCACTGCCTCTTCTTATCGAAGAGGCTCTTAATTCCTCCCTTGCCGAAAGTAACTCGAAGAGAGTCATTTTCCATGGTTCCGTTGTTGTTGACTGCTTCGCTCTTCGGCGTAGTCTCCGCAGATTCCAGGAAGTAACATCGATATCCGACTGCCGGCACGTCGTGAGCTACAAAGATTATCTTTAATTTCCCATCGGCGGATTTATCCTCGACTAGCTCGCTGGGAATTTCCGCGCCGTCGTCATCGACTAATTTCCAGCCATGCCAATCGCCCGGAATGGCGATATTGCACTCCACTACATCGCTGCGCGACCAGGAAAGACAGTTATAGACAGCAACAGGAATCTGAGACGCTGACTTCTGCGGAAGGATGGAGGCAAGTTTCGACCCCAACCCTGCGATAAGCTCTCCCGACAGTTTTCTCGACTTAGCGTAACTCGTTGCGTAAACCTGATCCGTCTCGACGCCAAGATTTCCTCCCCATCCATGATCGGGCCAGAGATTCGCCTTCCATGCTTCGGCGAAGGTCTTCTCGGGATAGCTGGAAAATCCGGACCTCATGCCCAGACCGACATGGAG
Source organism: Acidobacteriaceae bacterium (assembly GCA_009781125.1). Next base: position 1,142 of record WQYS01000421.1, read on the forward strand.
CCGCTCGGCGGCAAGAAGCTCGTTATGACTGACGCGCCCGTCCAGCAGAGCCTCGCGGTTACTGGCCTCGTCGTAGTAGGCCCAACTGAACGGCCAATCGCCGTAGAGCGAAGGCACGTCAGGCCCTTCCGCCATGAACTTGTCGAGCGAGGCTTCCGGAGTGGTGAAGAGCATCCGGGGAGGCTGGATCTGACGTGACTTGTCACCTGAAAAATGTGCATTCCAAACGGAGGCAAACTGCTCCATGTTTTTGTTTTGCCGCCGCGTATAAGGAACCAGGTCTGGCTGCGGCGGCAGATAGTCGCTTGTATAGTCGTAAATGAACATGCGCGGGAAATGGTTCGCCGCATAGTAATCCTCGCGCTCGGCTGCCAACTGCAGCCAACCGGAATTGTCCTTGGGATCAAGCAGAAGATTGGGATCGGCGTATCGGTAGCCGCGAGCGAGCACTGCTGATCCGTCTGGGCTTATCCAATTGTAAAAACCGAAAGGAAGCCGGCCAAAAAGGCAGTATTTGATCCCCGCCTTGGCAAGAATCTGCGCCATTTGCAGGCTCATCTGCGGAGGATCGGACTGAATATAGAAGCGCGTGTCCACGCCCGGAAACGTATTCTTCAGCCAGCGTCTTCCCAGGTAGAACTGACGCACCAGCTTCTCCGGCCCGGCGCTAACCTGCAGCAGATTGGTATACGCACCTCCCCATGTGAAGCGATTCTGGCGCATTCGCTCCGTCATCTCCTCGCGCATCTCAGGATGGCGCTCCAGGAACTCCATCAGGAAAGCGGTGCACTCCATGGAATACATGAACTCCGGGTACTGCCGCATCTGCTCCAGAGCTGGAATAATCAGCGTGGCCGATCGATAGTCCGCAGTCTTTGCCTGCGTGTTCAACCAGCCCAAGTCGTTATGGTTGGTACAGTTCAGTTCAAAGGTTCCCCCGTCGAAATAGGAACGGTATCTGGGGACCTGCAAGGTGCGATGCAGGCTGAATTCGCGGGAGGGTGAAGTAACTGCAAATTCCATCTGACTATCTTCGAACGGCGCTGGAATCCATACGCTCTGTTGAAAGCTTGCGCGAGCCGGAGCGGGATGCAGATCAACGGTCAGCGAGAGGTTTGCCCCTCGACGAATCTCCAACGAGCTGGCCGGAATCGCATCCCCAGGGTTCACGATGGAAAGAGTAGCGGCTTGCACCGCGTTTTCATTGCGAACGTCGTACATCGGATGTACCGTGATGTCGAACGCGGGTGTGTGCTTCTTTGCGAATACACGAATCTTTGCCAGACCGGTTTCTATCGCCGTCGACTTTGGCCAAACCTCGTCAATCCTGATGCGCACAGACTTTGTTCGCTGTTGCGCGGGAAGGGAGAATATCTGGAAATAAGAGACTCCCTGGAGCAATGTCGTCGTATGGGTAGACCCATCTGACATGAGAACACTGACCTTCCTCGCAGCCGCCCGTTTATCGACGCGAGGATAGGTCATGTTGTACACGTCCTGCCCGATTACGTCGGTGGGGACAGGCTCCGACAGGAACCATAACTCGCCAACCTCGCGAATCTCGCCGAAGTCGATTTGAATCCAGCTTCCAGTAAGTTCCCCTTTCGACTGCCAGCCTGTCCAGATGAAATCCCCAAAGATGTTATCTGGAGTGTAGCCCCAGGGCGGATCTTCAACATAGGATGATGCAGTCGTGTTCGCGCCCGTGGCCACATCCGCCCAATTGACGTTGGGAGTTACAGGATCTGCCGCTTCCGCCTGCCCTGGCGAAGTCAGAAATATGCCAGGTAAGAGACGAGTGGACCATAGGGAAATTGCTCCAAAGCTTCCGTTCTTGAGAAGATCTCTGCGATTCATTGTGGGATCAGCCTCTTTTCTTTCTTAGCAGCAGCCGCAAGCGTCCGTCATGGCTTGGGACGGCA
>WQYS01000422.1 GCA_009781125.1 Acidobacteriaceae bacterium
GCGGCTGCTCGATTCGGCCAGGATCTATCGCATGCCCATCGATTACACGGTCGATCAGCTCTGCGCCGCGGTCGTCAGCCTCGTCGAGGCCAATAATGTAGCGCCCTGCTACATCCGCCCTATCGCATTCCGTGGATACGGAGAGGTGGGCGTCAATCCGCTGCAAAATCCAGTCGATATATATATTGCTAACTTCCCCTGGGGCAAGTACGTTCCCGGCGACAGCGGTGCCGATGTCTGTGTCTCGTCGTGGTCGAAGCTGGCTCCCAACACCATGCCCTCGCTGGCCAAGTCCGGAGCCAACTACATGAACTCGCAGCTCATCAATATGGAGGCCCAGATCAACGGCTACTCCGAGGGCATCGGGCTGGATGTCAACGGCTGTCTGGCTGAAGGCTCGGGCGAGAATGTCTTTGTGGTGCGCGACGGAGTGCTGTACACGCCGCCGCTGGCCAACTCCGCGCTCGGCGGAGTGACGCGCAACTCGGTCATCACGCTGGCTCGTGCGCTTGGCATTGAGGTCGTCGAACAGTCTCTACCGCGCGAGCTGCTCTATGTCTGCGACGAGGCCTTCTTCACAGGAACCGCCGCCGAGGTTACGCATCTTCGTTCCGTCGACCGCATCCTCGTCAAGGACGGCAAGATGGGCCCGGTCACCAAGGCTGTTCACGACGAGTTCTTCAACATCGTCAACGGCATTAAGCCGGATCGCTACAACTGGCTCACCCCGGCCAAGGTGACGGCCGCCGAGGCGGTCGGAGCCTGATCGGCTGAACCCAGAAGCGGGCATAGCAGAAGAGGCAGCCTCAGTGGGCTACCTCTTCTGCTATGGACTTCTGAAGGACTCTTCGTCCGTTCAGACCGGCTCTGCAAAACGAATGGCATGACCCGGACTCAGACCTTCGATGGCCATGGTTAGCAGGCTCGATGACATATCCAGTCCGGTACGAACTCCGAGCGGCGCCCCGGATTGAGAATCATAGTGCTCGCTAACACCTACCTTAATTGCATTATCGAGCAGGCGTCCGGCCATTTCGAAGACGAGCTTTTTGTATCCATATCGCGCCAAACCATCCAATATCTGGAATGCCGGCGCCGGCCATACGTCTCCGCGCCAGAACCCATCACTCTTGTACTCCGGGGCAGTTCGATTGACCGTCGGAAACGGAAGCGGCGTATTCCATTGATCCGTGGCTATGACTTCCGCCATGCGAGCAGCCTGAGACTTAGAGGGAATGCCAGCTTGCAGTGGAACCAGACCGCCGATTGTTGCGGTTCGAATCTTGCTGAGATCCTTGTGCCGAACTGCGAGAAAGCATCCATGCTCCTCATCCCACATATGCTTCCGCATGGCCTCGACGCCCTTGTTCAGTTTAGGTCGACGTCGGCGCGCAAGCGCATGATCGCCCACAGCATCGGCCAGACGAACGAGACTCTGTTCAGAGAGCAGCAGGTATGCTGTATTTGCCGGTATATAAATGTCGCCGTACCATGGGCCGTTATCGGGGCCGGCCGGACGACCAGGGTGAGTTATCAGAGTAAGCGAATCTAGGTCGACCTCCTGATCGTAAGTCTCGAAACGGGCGTCTTGCACAACTCCATCGTAAGAACCAACGGTGATAAGCCCAATATTATCCAAATCTCTTTCGCGCCAATACCAATCATGAAATGCTTCAAGGTGTGGTAGTGCTTCTCGAACCAGTTCGTGATCCCGATTTCGCCGATAGGCCCGCTCCACACCCCATGCCAGCAGAGGCGCCTGCGAAAATGCCGAAAAACTGAGCCAGTTTTTGCCATTGTTACCCTTTGGCCCGCTGTAGGGGAAAATAGAGTTCGCAATCATTCCGCCAGCATAGGGCGGCTTTGCCTTCTGCCATCGATCTTGAAAATCCCAGAAGTTAGCGTAGATGCCGCGAATGATCTTTTTCTGACTCGGAACAGCAGCAAGTAAGTCGGTAACAAATGGAGTATCCCAAAGCCATTGCCCGACATAGTATCCGCCTCCCCTGAGCCAAGGATGCTTAAATGGCGGCTCAGCCGACTGTATCAGTCCAAAGATGCAGTGCTCGTACACATCGACAGCAAACTGGAACATGGCAGGATTCTGGGTTACCAGCAGCGGTTTCAGAAGTTGTTCCACCTGAGTATGGCTAAGAGACATCGAAGCGCCTATGTCAGCAAATGCAAGCGGCGAGCGCATCGACAATACAGAAACCCCAATTGCCTGAAGGATCGTGCGGCGATCTATCTTTCTTGTAGTCGCATTAAATAGAGACGACAGCTCTTGATTACTCATGGTTGAAAAGTTCGCCTAAGACAGGATTTGTGTTAAATTGTATCGCCCATGGGCTTCCGCCGGAGCACGCTGGGCACCCGGACGGATTCATAACTACGCCCTACCTTGCCATAAGATTCTTTGGCAGCTTGCGTATTCCCAGCACATGAAAGTCCTTCAGGCCGCTCTTGAGGACGTACACCAGGCGGTTGTTGCCATCAGGATCGGTGGGCAGAAGGAAGAATCCATCCTCAAGCACATAGTCTCTGGTGTTGCCGATGAAGCCTTCAATCATCTCGTTGTCGTGGAAGGCGACGCGCACCCACAGGCCCGAGGCAATCGGCGCACTTTCGTTGTGAAAGTGAAGCGCCCTGTGCCTCTCATCGCCATCGAAGGTTCTGACGAAGAACACCGCTTTGGCATCCTTCGTGGGCACATCTTCCGCTGCGTCCCTATCCAGCCGCTTCAGGCGGATGGAGTCGAGCGCGCGCTGCCTGACGTGCTGCAACAGTTCTTCGACCGAACCAAGCTCACGGGCCTCGGCCAGCCCTCGAACCACATGGTCTCCGTAGCGGACGATGACTTTATACTCCTGCTCCTCGACCGCCCGATCCTCTGCTAGGACGCGCGATCCGGAGGCGTTAGATCGTACTGTTTGATCTTGTAAAGCAGCGCCTTGTAACTGATCTGCAAATCGTTTGCTGCCGCCTTGCGATTCCATCCTGTCCCCTCCAACACCTGGGCGATCGCAGCCGATTCGGCGTCGCCCTTCAGATTCTTTACCA
>WQYS01000423.1 GCA_009781125.1 Acidobacteriaceae bacterium
AAGGCGTTTTCGCCGACGTCGTCCTTGCGGATGTAGATCTGGATGCGCTCGCCCGCCTGCTGGAGCTGCGCGAATCCGGCCTTGCCCTGCAGACGGATGGCCATGATGCGTCCGGCCACGCGGACGCTTGTGCGGTCGGCCTCTAGCTGCTCGCCCGTGACAGGTGAGTCGGCGGAGTCGTACTTCGCCTTAAGCCAGGGGACGAGCGGGCCGTCCAGCTCGCTCCAGCCGGGCGCGGCCACCTCGTAGGAGTTGGGATAGGTGGCGTGGCCCAGGGCCTGAATCTGTTCGAGTTTGTCGCGGCGCTGCTGGTAGAGCTTCTGCTCGAAGTCGGAATCGAAGAGCACAGGATTTCCTTGATTGAATGTAGATAAACTTATTGTCAGTATAGCGGTGGCGGCAGCCTCCCACCCATGCGCGATGAGACCGCGCATGAGTGGGGCACCCGGATTATCTATGATGGAATAGTATTTGCTATGCCGAAGAACAAGAAAAAAGACGGCAACCCCATGGGCGATCTGGTGAAGGCCGAGTCGATGATTCAACTGGCCATCGCGCTCCCCATCGGGTGCCTGGTTGGGTTCCTGTTCGGAACCTGGCTGGATCATCTGTTTCATCAGAATTGGATCGGCATTGCAGGCATCGTGCTGGGAGCTGTCGGCGGCTTTCTACAAATCATCAGAACGGCGTTCAGCTATCTGAAAAAGGACGAGTAATGCAGGCTTTGGATAGCTACACCGACGATGACTTCCGCAAAACCGTCTTCCACGCGCTGAAGCTGCTGGCCGCAGTGGCCGCAGTTGCGGCGCTACTGTTGTGGTGGAAGATGGGATGGCAGAGCGCGGTCCTGCTGCTGGTGGGAGCGGCGGTCTCCGGCTCCGGGCTGTTCGAGTGGATGCAGTTGATGACCGCCGTGATGAAGCGCATGGACCGAGGCGAGCGGGCCAAACCCATGGCCCCGGTGATGGCCCTGTTCTTCCTGCGCCTGGCCCTGACGCTGGTGGTGCTTTATGTTAGCCTTAAATTGCTGAACGGTTCCGTCATTGCATTGGCCGCAGGTCTGGGGCTGGGGGTCTTCGCACTCACAGTCGAGGGGATCAGGCTGGTGAAGGCGTGGACCGCATAGGCCCGGATCCTTATGCCCACTCAGCTTTTGTTTACCCGGTTTCTGAACGCCCACTTCGCCCCGCTTGTGGATCGGCTGCTCGGGGTCTTCCATGTGCATCCGGTGTACCCGCAAGCTCCCATTACCAACGCCTTCGCGATGGAGCTGCTGGTTTTTCTGGTGCTCGTTGTCTACTTTGTGATGGTGCGGCTCTCGCTGAACGTGGAGAAGCCCAACGGATTCCAGCATCTGGCCGAGATGACCAACGAGTTCGTCGAGGACCAGGCCGAATCGATCATCGGGCACGGATACGAGCGCTTCGTCAGCTACCTGACGGCGCTGGCGATGTTCATCCTGCTGAGCAACCTGATGGGACTGGTGCCCGGCCTGGAGTCGCCGACCGCCAACGTGGTCGTGCCGCTGGGATTTGCTCTGGTGACCTTCGTCTACTACCACTACCACGGCGTGCGCGCCAACGGGTTCGGCTACATCAAGCAGTTTCTGGGGCCGGTGTGGTGGCTCTCGTGGCTGATGTTTCCGGTGGAGCTGCTGTCGCACTGCGCGCGCGTGCTTTCGCTGACAGTCCGTCTTTACGCCAACATGTTCGCGGGCGACCTGGTGACGCTGGCGTTCTTCTCGCTGGTTCCGATCGGGATTCCGCTGATCTTTCTTGGCCTGCATCTTGGCGTTGCCATCGTGCAGGCGTTCGTGTTCTTCCTGCTGGCCACGATCTATCTGTCGATGGCCGTGGCGCACGAACACTGATCTCAAGTTTGCCGCGAAGGGACTCCCTCTTTGCGGCAGCAACAACGCCGCCAGCGTGAGGATGCCAGCACGGTGAGCGTCAACCACCCACTGGCGGCGAATTTGATGGGAGATGGAGCAATCTAATGAAGAAGTTGCAGTATCTGTTGATGTCGTTGGCCGCGCTTACGTTTGCTACGCCGGCCTTTGCGCAGGCTGCCGAGGGTGCAGCCAATGTCAATCAGTGGCTTCCCATCGGCGTCGGCCTGGGACTGGGCCTGGCGGCGGGTCTCTGCGGACTCGGACAGGGCAAGGCGGTGGCTTCGACCACCGAGGCGCTGGCTCGCAATCCGGGAACGCGCGCCGGACTCATGACCTTCCTGCTGATCGGTCTTGCGTTCATCGAGTCGCTCACTCTGTTTACGTTCGTCATGATGTTTCTCTTCAACTTTCTCAAGATCAAGTAAGCTCCGGCTTGCGGATCGGATCGATAAGGCCCTCGCACGCGAGGGCCTTATCGTTTTCATGGCAAAATAAATTGAGCTTGGTATTCCGGCAGTAACGGAGCAGTAGATACACTTATGCTGCACGTGCTGCGGCTTCGAGCGAATGAGTCCGGCACGCAAAGGGAAGGAAAGTAGAGTAATGCCGACAATCTCAACATTCTATGGAATCGTGATTATGATGTATGCCAAAGATCATGTTCCGCCTCATTTCCATGTCCGTTACGCAGAGCATCAGGCGCAGATCGACATTCAGACGCTCGAAATTATGAATGGGCAATTACCTCGCACAGCGCTATCGTTGGTACAACAATGGGGAAAGCAGCATCAAAATGAATTGATGGAGAACTGGGACTTATGTGTGCAGATGCAATTACCCAAGAGCATCACGCCCTTGACATAATACCGCCGATTCAAGCAACCGCGCCGGAGGATGTACGCGATGTAATTCCTCTGCCGGGATATCGTCTGGCGGTGCGGTTTTTCGACGGAACCGCAGGGACGGTGAACTTATCTGCTTTAGTTACCGCCCCGGATGCAGGTGTTTTCGCCGCTTTGCGTGCTCCAGAATTATTTGAAAAGGTCTACATCCAATATGGAGCCGTGACGTGGCCCGGAGAGATAGACCTTGCGCCTGATGCGATGTACGACGCCATCAAGGAACATGGCGAATGGATTCTGACGGGATTGCGCGGCGAGGGT
>WQYS01000424.1 GCA_009781125.1 Acidobacteriaceae bacterium
GTCCACACCGCCGTGCATAGAATCAGGAAGAGTCCGGAGCAGACGGCCAGCGGCAGCCATAGACTGCGGACCATGTTGCGCCGGACGGCGATTCCGCGCGCCCGCTCGCGCACGATGCGATGGGTCCGGTTAACCAGCGAGGCCCGGGCCTCCGCACTCAGCGCCGGGGCGGATGCCGGTTTTGCGTTCTGAAGAAAGCTGGCTTCGTTCATGCTGCGGCCTCCGCGCGTACTGCGCCACGTGTGGCCCGCAGAGCTTCCAGTTCAGGTTTCAGCGCGGCCAGGCCGCGGTAGAGCCGCGACTTCACGGTCGAGAGCGGAGTCCGGGTTACGCCGGCGATCTCCTCCAGCGACAGGTCTTCGTAGAAGCGCAGGACCAGGACCTCGCGCGGCGCGGTCTCCAGCCGCAGCAGCACCTCGGCCACCTCGGCGGAGTCCTCGCGCATCTGGAACTGTTCGAGCGGCGAGGGCGCGTCCTCAGCCACCTCAAAGGGCCGGTCGTCCTCGCTGGAGCTGCCAGGCTTACTCATCTCCTCCAGGCTGAGCATGGTGCGCTTGCGCGCCTGGTCGATGACCAGATTGCGGGCGATGGTAAACAGCCAGGTATCGAAGCGCGCCTTGCCGTTGTACTGCGAGCCGCGCAAGAGCACTCGAATCCAGGTCTCCTGGAAGAGGTCTTCGGCCAGCTCGCGCTGCCCGGTCAGAAACAGCAGAAACCGCAGCAGGCGGTGCTGGTACAGCTCGATGAGATGGTCGAGAAGATCAGGATCCTGCATCTTCAGGCCGCGCGCGATGGCGAGGTTCTCGCTGCGCGCTCCCAGCGGAGCGGCCATGGCGGGCGAGGCTGTGATTGCGGCGGTACCCCTGCTCATACGTGTAAAGACGCCTTCTGCTTACAAAAAGTCTCGGTTCGAATGCCGAACTCTCCGGCTATTCGAGACGAGAAGACTCTTCTATTATCGTATGACCGCCCCGGTTGCCGCCTCTGGCCGCTTCAGATTCATCGCAAAAAGCAGCGAGGGTCTACTGTATTTTGTTTTCGGGGCAAGGATTTGTCTGAAGCTGCTTGAGGTTGTCTTCGACGGTGGCGGCATCCTGCGGCGTCCGGGCCACCTTCATGGCCTCCTTCAGAACGTGGATGGCTCCGGTGACCTCTCCCTGCTGCTTCAGGATCGAAGCCTTGTCGATGAGGTAACTCACCTTTCCCGGTTCCAGTTCGATGGCGCGCGCGTTCATTCTGCGGGCCTCGTCCAGATTTCGCTGCCGCGCCAGAAAGAAAAACGCCAGCGCATCGTAAGCCGGAGCGAACTCCGGATTCAGTTGAATCGAAGCGCGCAGGTCCGATTCCACCAGGTCATCGTCACGCAGGTTGCCAATCCGCGCTATCGATGCGGCGTTGTAGAAGCGTGTGCGGAAGTTGTTCGGATCGAGCTGGACAGCTTTGCCATACCACTGCTTCGCGCCTTCCGTATCGTGCTCGCGGTATTTCAGAAAGCCCATGGCCTCGTAAGCCGACGGATCGCCGGGATCGTCGCGCAGACTTGTCTTCAGAAGCTGCCCGGCCTCAGCGGTTCGCTTGTTGCGGATCATCACGTCGGCCAGCATTACGCCGGCTTCCGGCTCGGAGAGCTGCTTCACCTGAAACGCAGAGGTGTCGATGGCTGTCGAAAGATTGATCCGGAACATGCTGAACTCGCTGCGGCGCACGTACCCGGCCAGGGCCTTTTGCAGCAGCCCGAGGTCGCCAAACGCCTGCTGCGCCGCCGTGAGCGAGTCCGTTCCCTGCGCCATCAACGCAGCGTACTTCTGCAAGCGGTTTATGCCACTCTGCTGGTCGGTCATCTTCAGGTAGTGAGTCAGCGCCCACGCCTCGGCGTAGAAGACCGATCCGGTCCTGGCCTCGTGCGCGTACGCGGCGCTGCTGGTTACGGTAAACAGCGTCGCCAGCGGCAGCAGCGCGTTGCGGCGCAGATAGAGAATGTAGTTCAAGCTCGGCTCGCCCAGCAGAACGCTGCCCTCGCGGATCTCGGTGTTTTCGTTGAACTCGGCCAGCCCTTCGCTGAGCCACAGCGGCATCCACGCGGCTCCGCTGGTCATGTAGTGCGTGTACTCGTGGTACACGACGGCGTAGGGATGCTCGTTCCCGGCGCCGATCCGTACCAGGATGATGTTTCTGTCCAGCCAGTGCATGAAGAGGCCGGTGAGGTCGAGCTGCCCTTTTTGCAGAAAGCTCTCCGGCACCAGCGACTGGAAGCCTTTCCTGTCCTTCATGGCCACGACGACAACCGGCGCGCGGTCCACAGCCGCCGACGGGAAAAGCATCTGCTGCACCAGCCGCATCTGCTCGAAGTGAGCGGCAATGTTAACCGCCGTCTCGCGGCCTGCATCTGAGAAAACCTGGAAGTGGGGGGTATCGATTTCAGTCCAACGTGGAGCAGAACTGGTTACTTCGGTCGTCGAAGTAATCGAAGCAGCAAAGACCGGAATAGAAAAAGTAGCATAGAGTATAAGTGTTACAAATAGAAGCCTAAACATGATCTTCATATTAGCCGAAGAAAATGATTTATGGATATTAAATTTTTATGGTGTATTTTCCTCGAAATATGAAAGTTACTTTTGATGTAATTGTTTTTACGAAAGCATACCCATAGGCCATGAATCCAGAGTGCACCTTCGGCGCTGACTTAGCTTCCGGAGTCGTCGCGCTTGTATGGTTTCTGCATCAGTTGGCGGGCCTCGTTGATGGCCCCCTGGGTGTTGTCGTTGGTCTGGACGGCGAGACGGTACTCGTTGACCGCGCGGTCGCGCTGGCCGGTCAGATCGAAGATGCGGCCCAGCTCGATGTGGCTCCACACCTCGACCCACCTGGGGTCTCCGTCGCCACGCAGAGCGTCGCGAAAGGAGTTGGCCGCCGACTGATAGTTACGCTGCATGAAGAAGACCTCGCCGATGCGATAGGACGCGAGCGAGCTGTTCTTGTTGGCATCGAGCGCCTTCTGATACTCCTGTAACGCTGCGGTCAGGTCACCCTGCGCTACCTGCTGCTGACCA